>JAKQFZ010001264.1 GCA_029558215.1 Candidatus Omnitrophota bacterium | reverse complement strand
CCTGCAACCTTCCTTGACTGACCAGGAGTGTCTCCAGAGTGTTTCGGGCGAGCATGGATTCCTGAGTGACCGGCTTGGCCTGTGTCAACGCGGTCAGTTTCGGCACGAAATCGTCAATCATGCCCAGCCGAACGATGCTGTTCATGAATCGGTAGCGATAGGTCGCTTGCAGTGACTGATCGGTTCGAAGCAGTCGTACGTACTCTTCCCACGCTTTGGCCACGTTTCTGGTTTCCAGCAGGAGATCAAGCCGCTCAAATCGGAGTGTTGGGTACTGCAGAAAGTCTGTCGGAAGAGAGTCCAGGAAGGACAATGCTTCCTGAGAAAGTCCTCTCTCTCGAAGCATCGCGACAACATCCATGGAGACCCTTTCCGACTGACCCAGTTTGGCTGGAAGACTTGTCCAGTAATGAAGTGCTTCGTCGCGTTTTCCCCACTGGAAATAGACGTCACCGAGCAGTTTGTGATAGTCCACCCTTGTTGGATCGGTCTTGACGAGATTCTGAACTGTGTTGAAGGCGCGCTCGTATTGACCGAGAGCCATGGACAGAGTCGCTACCATCTGCTGGATTTCTGGATTGGCCGTCTGTTTCTGTTCAAGATACTGCAGTGCTTCCTGCTGCTTGCCGGCAACCCGCCAAAGCCCTGCCAAGAGAAGCGCCGCGCCAATCTCTTCTGCCTCGTTTCCACGAGGCTCCTTGAGCACCGACTCCACGGTATCCAGTTGATTTGAGGACGAGAACAGGTTGAAAAGTACTTCCACCTCGGTTGAAGAGACCACCGCAGGGTTGATCTTCAGAGCGTTTAGGTACTCCGCTCGTGCCAGTTCCGTGTCTCCACGCAAGGTTGCGTCGTAGGCCAGTCTCGCGTGCAGGTAGCCGGTCGAAGGATCATCCTGAGGAAGAAGCGTCAGCACTTCCGAAGCCTGGGCTGCACTCAGAAGACCGGAGCCGTACAACTGCAGCAGCGCACTCGCCGCCTGTGTGCGTTCCTGTCCTTCCAAACTCTGAATCAACTGGAAATAGACATCGCGGGACTTCATCTGGTTTCCCGTCAGAGTGTAAACCCGCGCCATGCGCATCAGAAGCGAGTTTCTCAGTCGCTTATCGGAGGGAGACTCACTTTTGGCAATAGCAGCCAGCACCTGCTGATAGCACTTGAGGGACTCCTCGAACGCACCCACAGACTCCAAGGCCTCAGCCATCGAAATGCGTGCGGGTATCTTCTGCGGACTCTCCTCGAACCCAGGCATCTTCTCGGCTTGTTGGTAGAGTTGAATCGCCTCTTCGTAACTTCTATTGGTCTGCGCATTCTGGGCTCTGCGCAAGATGGATTCAAGCGCACTGGAAGAGGCCGCCTCTTGAGCATCCTCAGGAAGGAGATTCCCCAGGCTTGCTTCGGTTGGTTCCGGACGCTTGATCAACTCGATCTTCTCGGCATGGCACATGCCGACCCACAAGACTCCAACAAAAACCGCAAAACAGAATGCTTTCTTTCCTGTCATATCAACACCTTTTACGCTAGCGAAGCGTAACACATTCATTCCCAATTTGAAACGTGAGGCAAGTATCCGGCATCGCCGCTTGACATTTCTTCGCCGCAAGTGCTTTTCTTTAGTCCAAGATCATTCATGAGAAAGGACTTTTGCACAAGATGCTTGAGATTGGACGCAACGACAAACTCCTCTTCATCGGCGACAGCATTACAGACTGTGGCCGCAGAAACGATCCGGAAGGAATGGGTAGTGGCTACGTTCGGATGATTCGCGATTGGCTGCTTGCCAGCCAACCTGCGGATGCCCCCATTGTTCTCAACAAGGGAATCGGGGGACATAAGGTTACCGATCTCGAAGCACGTTGGCAGACCGATGTGCTCGACGAGAAACCGGACATTCTTTCCATCAAGATCGGTGTGAATGATGTCTGGCATGCCTATGCGGCAACTCCAAGTGGCGTCACCCCAGGCCGCTATGCCTCTGTGTTTCAGTCCATCCTGAAGCAGGTTCGGGAGAATCTTCCAAACTGTCGCATCGTTCTCTGCGAGCCGAGTATTATCTGGCCACCGGCTCCAGAAGGTGCCAATGAGGCAATGAAACCGTATTTGCAGTCTGTGCATTTGTTGGCGCAGGAGTTTAACGCCGTGTGTGTCGTGCCCCTGCACAAAGCCTTCACCGAGGCGCGTGAAGCAAGGCCTGACGTGGTCTGGACATCCGACGGTGTCCATCCGACATCGGCCGGCCACATGCTCATCACCCATCGGTGGCTCAAGGCGACAGGACTGCTCTGAACCATCCGGCTGCCTGCCTGTGAGAGTATGGAAAGCCGGGGTTTCAGCGCCATCTTGTGGGACTGATGCCACGATTCGATTCACAACAATGGAGCGTCGCAACACCATGAACAGTCGCGTTCTCAATTTCACCAAAATGTCGGGCTTGGGCAACGATTTCATTGTTTTTGACAATCGTGACGGAGCGATTCCCCCTTCAGAGTATCCTGCAATTGCGAAGAGACTCTGTCCCCGCCGCATCAGTGTCGGTGCAGATGGGATTCTGGTGTTGGAGAACCATCCGGAATTTGATTTCCGAATGCACTATCTCAATCCGGATGGAACGGAAGCCATGTGTGGCAATGGAGCCCGATGCCTGGTTCGGTTTGCTCATTTGTTGGGTGTCATCTCCGATGAGACGGTTTTTCTTGCTGACGATGGTGCTCATCGGGCTTTTGTCCGTCCTGAGGTCATTCGCCTTGAACTCACATCTCCCAGAGACGTTCGACTTAATATTGCCTTAGACTTGGGTGGATTGGGCAACTTCATATCCCATTTCGTGAATGTTGGGGTTCCTCACGCAGTCATCTTTGTCAACGACCTGCAAGCGGTTGACGTGAATCGAGTCGGAAGGATGATTCGCTACCATCAGGAGTTTGCTCCCGCGGGAACGAATGTCAATTTCGTTATGGTTAAGGACAGAGGCAATATCGAAGTTCGAACCTATGAACGGGGCGTTGAAGATGAGACTTTGGCTTGCGGAACTGGATCAACGGCCAGTGCCCTGGTCGCAGGTCTTCTCGATCTCGCTGAACCACCAGTGCATATTTTCACGAGAAGTGGCGGGTCGCTTTCAGTTGACTACACCCGTGATGCGGACGCAATCAGAGACGTGTTTCTCACTGGTGATGCCACCGTTGTCTACAAAGGGGAAGTGAGCATCTGATCTGCCTCTGCTACTCGCTTGCTCTTCTCCCCGTGTTCAGAAACAGATAAAGCCCTTCCTTGCCAGGAGCGATGATATCCTTCCAGCCATTGGCATCTACATCTTCCACCCAGAAGGCGATTCCGACTCCGCTGCTGCTGGACGCATGGCCGTAGTCCAGAGTCGCGCGTTTGAAGGCACCGCCATCGCTTTCGAAATAGTAGACGCCGACCGGATCGTTGGCGCCAGGATCCATGCCGTTGTGTGCCCGGTATCTCTTGCCGGTGATGAGTTCGAGTGTTCCATCGTTGTCCAAGTCACAAAGAATCATGTCATGATACTGAGAGCGGTTCGGGTCGATCTCATGGCGTGACCACGTGCGGCTGCCTTCCGAGGAGATGGTCTGCTTCCACCAGTTCAGGCCGTAACTGTGAGCGCCACCGACAATCAGATCGGCCAGACCGTCATCGTCCACATCATGGACGAGAATGGGCACACTGGCAGAGCCAAGTTGAAACTCCGGATGCCACGTCCATTCCCCTTCCCAAGGATTTTCTGGTGCCTCCAGCCAACCATCCGGTGCGACAAAATCTCCACGTCCATCTCCGTTGATATCACCAAAGCCGAGCCCGTGACCGATGCCACCTTGCTTGATGACATGCTTCTCAAAAGAGCCCGTGCCCTTGCCCTCTTGATCGCGGATAAGCCTGTACGCAACAATGTTCCCGCCGGCGTTTGGAACCACCTCGGGACATCCGTCGCCGTCCACATCCCAACATCGCAGTGTCTCGATGTTGCCACACACGTCCACATCATGAACGCGCCAGAGTGTGGTGCGTCCCTTCGGATTCTCGCGCCAGCGCACGGTGCAGCCCCAGAAACCACCAGTCACAATATCCGTGTATCCGTCACCGTTGACATCCATCGGGAAATCGCCAAAGTCGTCGTAGTACTCACCTTCCGGTTTGACGTCACAGATTTTGTGTCTCTTTTTGAAGCCGGAGCCTTGATACCAGTACTCTCCGGAGACGATATCAAGATGGCCATCCTTGTTGACATCAAATGATGATGCCGCCTCAAATCGCTCATCAGAGATTTTGATGCGACGAAAGATCAGAGGGGATTCTACGGGTGGCACAACATCCTTCAGCGCACCATGTTCATCCAACTCTCGCAAACGCAACGAGGCTCCCCAACCGGAATGCTCCTGGGTTACCTTGAGGAGAATCTCATTGGTGCCCTGTTTTAACTGTACCGGCACCTTGTCTGTATCAGGGCTGTATCCTCGAATTGCATTGTTCACCAGCACCAACTCTCCATTGACCCACACTTTGATGCCATCGTCACTTCCAGCTTCCAGCATGATCCGACCACTTTCACTTTTGACCAACTCAGTGCGGAGATAGGCCACTCGGTTATTCGCAGCACCCAATGACTTTTCCAAGTCCATGAACCAAGGTGCGTCAGGATTGAGCCCAGCCTGCATCGGCTTCCAGATGACGGGGGCTCCCGTCACGCACTCGGGATCAAAAGCGATATCAAAGAGAAGTGATGCCCCTTTTCCATCGCTTTCGTACACGCCGGAGACTTCCCAGTCGGTGAGATACTGCTGCATCGTGTCCATAAGACCGAACAACTGGCTGGCCTGAGCCCGTTGTGACTCGGACAAGTCCAGACTCAGAATGCGAGTGAGATACTCCTGAACTTCTTCCGGGCTGGCAGCAAGAATCAGTCGAGCGATCTGTAGACCCGAACTTGCCGCCTCTTCTCTGACTGCAGCGTCGTCCAAATATGAAGCAGCCAGACTCAGGGCATCGTGGTTCCCAATGTTCCCGATCGCTCCGAGTGCCTTTTTCTTCTCCGGCTGCTGTTTGGCCAGTTTCAGTGCCTCGCCATAGCGGCTGATCTTGTCCCCTTCTGAGCAAGAGAGCATCCCGATTTGGTCAATGAATCCACGAAGTGCGATTACCTGGTGCGTTTCCTTGTCGGCCGACTTCGCCAACTCGAGCAGAGTATCAATCGGATCTGACGTTGGCCATGCTGCCAATGCGCGAATCGCTTCATAGCGCACTGATTCGTCCCTGTCTTTTGTGGCATCGCGCAGCGTATCCAACGAGCCAGGATCACCCATCGCACCAATAAGCCGAATCAGGGATACACGCACACCGGCTTCCTGTTCTCGTATGAAGCGTTCCTGGAGAACTGCTCCAATCGAGGACTGATGCCCGAGACGGCGAACCAACCTGACAAGGGCACTCTCCGCTTCTTTGCTATCGGATTCATCGCAGTGAAGTACCCTCTCCGAAAGTGCTGGAATGTCATCCGTCGAGCCGAGTTCCGAGAGGGCTTTGAACGCTTCGACTCGGACTTTTCGATCCGGACTGTCCGTCATCTTTAGCAGAAGCGACGCAGACTCTGTGGCATCACGCACCGTGAGGCTCTGGATCAACTCAACTTGTGCCTTTGGCTTACTCTTGGGCAACTGGCGGATGATGGCGCGGTTGACCCGATCGCCCGAAAGACCGTCAAGGCTCTTCCTGATGACATTTCGTTCATCCACATCGGCACTGGCAAGCCTCTTGGCAAATAGCGGCACGCAACCGGCATCACCGAGTTTTCCAACTGCCTCAAGAGCGGCCAGACGTACGACGGGGTTCTCGTCCTGACTCCACCTTCTTACCTTTTTCAGTGCTGTTCGGTCACCACGATCTCCCAGGACGCGGAGCAGCAATGAGCGCGTTTCCGGAGTGGATTTCCCAAGCAGCGCAGACAATCGGGCAGTGGCCTTCGAACCGGGCATTTCGACTCCTATCTGTGACGCGCGGCCTTGAACCTTTGGATCTGCATCTCCAAGAGCCTGCATCATGAGGTTGAGATCCTTGGTCATGGAAAGAAGAGAACCGAATGCGCGTGCCCGAATAACAGGTTCGCTCTCCTTGGCGTACATTCTTGTGTAAATCTCCTTTGCCTTGTCGTCCTGACCTTGGGCTGCAAACTGGTCGGCGCACTGGAGCAAAGCCTGAGAACAGGCGAGACGCAATGATCCCTGCGCATCTCGAAGTGCGGCGGAGACAGCCTCAACTCCTTGTTCCCCACCGATGCATCCCAAGGCAAAAGCGGCGGCCTCTGCTGTCTGCATATCCTCATTCTTAAGTAGCGAGGCGATCAACGAGGTGGCGTCTTTGGCTTTTCTGTTGGCCAGTGAGTTGATCATCCCAATCCGCATCATGCCTGAAGAGTTCTGAACGGCCTCGATGAGCACCCGATCGGCCAAGGGGTCTGGGATTCGTTCCAAGGCATATCGAGCCATGTCCGAAGTCTGTGGCTCGGTCAGCAATGGAGCCAGTGCGGGAATCTGATCCTTGGTGCCGATCAACGCGAGTTGACGGCAGGCAAAATCCTTGCATTCCAGAGTCGTTTCAGAACCAAGAAGACCGGCCAGTCGGATCGCCACTTCGGCACGTTCTGCTTCGTTGTCAAGGTTGTGCCTGATCCAGTCCTCGATGGTGGCGAGTGACTGGCGGCTTTGACCGAACACATAAGTTTGTGCCTGTTCAAAAGCCTGTTCCAACGTCGAAAGGTCCGCACCGAATGCGGACGCCGCCATTGCTACAGTGATGAAGAGCGTTGTGAGAAGTGATTTCATGATCCCCTCCGTCCGGGTTCTTCGTTGGCCAGCTGAATGGCTCAAGAGACACACCGTTGGATGATGTATTGGTGGAAGCTATGTGAGAGAGAAGTCTTTGTCAAGACCTGCAAAGAGGTGGGATCTTTGCGAACACCCCGTGCTTTCGGGTTCGTCCCCTTGCATCGAGGTCTTGTGTTGGTACAATAGGTAAGCATACCATGAGATTATTGACAGCACTGTCAAATCGAACGTAGAGTCTATCTTTCGGAAAGGGAACAAGTCATGATTCGCGGTAAACTGTTTGGTTTGGCAGTCCTTCCAGCATTTATCCTGGTGCGTTACGCGCGCCGGAAGATCGCTTGGTGGTACAAGAACGCTGTCATGAGAAAGAAGGCGGAGAGCATTCTCAGCCAACTTCCTTTTCTTCAGAGGAGAAGGGAAATAGGATCTGGGAATATCGGCATCGTCTACGATGTGATGCTCAACAATGGCTGGCGCGACGAGATGCAAGTCCTCTGGCAGACTTTGAACCCTATGCCCGAACGTGTGGCCGTCAAGATTGTGCCGATGGAATCTGGGAGTAGACAGGCAGAAACATTGTGTCATCTGGCACCCAGGATAGAATCTGCCACAGCTGCTTCGAAACCTTTGGCGCTCTGTCCTTTTCTCGCGCTGGGGTTGCTGAATCACCACCAGACGCGGGAGCCGTTCCTTGTGGAGATAATGCCTTTCCTGCAGGCTGAGTCGCTGTTGAAAGTCCTGAGAAGAGAAAAAGTACAGTATCGGGAAGGGATCAAAGAGCTGATGCGTGTTTTCGACACGATTTTCTTTCTCGAGTCGCAGGGGTGTTTCGAACGCAGTCTTGACAATGAGAATGTAATGGTACTGCCCGACGGTACCTGGATTCGAATTGACGTTGATTCTGCTGAAATGGTTCAGGCGATGCCTCGCTACAGGATGATACGAGTTGCACGTTTGACAGCAGAGGTTCTGGAACGTTTGCATGGGGTTCCCGACCGCGCCAGACTGCGGTCTGTTTTGAGGCGGCTCCAGCTGACCGCCAAGTGTCCCCTCAAGCGATATGAGGGAAAGCCTTTGCCGAAGAAGTACCAAGGGGCTTTGTTCGAGAGTCCGGAAGAAGTTCGGGACGCGCTTCTCTCAATCCTCGAAGGTGCCTGAGAGGCTATAGACGCTTTCCCAACGGGAGGAATGTCATGTTTCCAAGATCTAAGACACGGCTGTTGTTCTTTATGGTGGCGATTCTCGTCTGTTGTCCCGCTTTCGGCCTGGGCAGGGTAGAACGGGATATTCTTTATCAGGTGTCTACCCTGGATGCACTTATGGCAGGTCTCTACGATGGGGTGCAGAGCATCGGTGAACTGAGCAGGCACGGAGATTTCGGGTTGGGAACTTTTGATGCTCTCGATGGCGAGATGGTAGTCTTGGATGGACGTTTTTACCAGGTTCGATTCGATGGTACGACAACGCGGGTCAACAAAAGGTTCACGACGCCCTTTGCCTGTGTAACCTTTTTTGACAAGGACTTGACGATACCTCTTACCGTACCCCACGACTGGGGACGCATTCAGGGAGTTCTGGACGGAGCCCTGAGCTCTCGAAATGCTTTCCACGCTATCCGAATTGATGGAACTTTCCTGTTCGTCAAGACGCGAAGCGTTCCCCGCCAGGAAAAACCGTATACGCGGAAACTTGCTGAGATTGCCGCAGAGCAAAGTGTTTTTGAGATGCGAAATATTACGGGGACGATCGTTGGTTTCTTCTGCCCCTATTACAGCAAAGGGGCGAATCTCCCGGGTTTTCACCTTCACTTTATCAGCCAGGATAGAACTCAGGGGGGACATGTTCTGGAAGCATCCCTCCTGCACGGAACCCTCTTCGTTGATGAGACGCTGGGGTTTCAGATGAGTCTTCCGAGCACCGACTCGTTCCGCCGTCTCGTCATACAGGAAGCGGACAAAGAGGCAGTCTCCGTTGTCGAACGGGGGAAGTAGCCGCTTCGTTCAGTTTCTCCTCGCACAGATTTCCCTTGACAACCGTTCGGTTCGACGGCTATTTTTAGTCCAAGCTAACATTTGTCGCTCTAGGTAACAGAGCGGGAGAAGAGGGTGCCAATGGAGAACTCAAATGCCGACGCCTTGAGTGCCAGCCAAGAGGACTATCTGGAGGCGATTTTTCACATTGTCCGAGAGAATCAGGTCGCTCGTGTGCGAGACATTTCCAAGCGCCTGAATGTCAAGTCTTCCTCTGTGACCGGGGCGCTTCAGAGCCTGTCCGAACGCGACCTAATCAACTACGCTCCCTACGATTTGATCACCATGAAGCCCAAGGGGCTTTCCCTGGCCAAGAACATCGTTCGTCGTCACAATGCGCTTCGCGATTTCTTCATCAAAGTGCTTATGGTGACGGAACAGGACGCCGAAGAAGGTGCCTGCAAGATGGAGCATGTGGTCTCACGTGAAATCCTGGATCAGCTAATCCGGTTCATTGATTTCATGCAGAATGCCTCAAACGGTTCTACCCGATGGTCGGATGCTTTCCGACGCTATTGTGATCAGGAGAGAGGGAGTTGAATGCAATGCGTGAGAAATCCACTGCAGCAAGTAAGGACAGCAACCCCCCCGACCCTCTGTGT
>JAKQFZ010000912.1 GCA_029558215.1 Candidatus Omnitrophota bacterium | reverse complement strand
TGGGAAGAGAGGGATCAACAGCAAGGAGCGGTTTGTCCCAATGATCCTGGAACTGAAGATTCCGTCGGACCTTGCCGACGACGTGCGGATCAAGTTCGTCTATCCGGAATCGAAGCCCTCCACAATGGAAATCAAGACAGAAGGTTGGACCGTGACACAGCACGGAAAGACCACGAATGTGACTGCGGTATGGGTTGCATCCGACGAGGGCAATATTCGCATTTGGCAAAAGGACGGTTCTCAAGCAAGGACGGTGGACGACGACTATGTGGAAAGCGACAAGACCTACACTCTCTCCGATCTTGACATGACTCTTGACGAGCCGAAGACCTTCTATCTCGAAGGGATCAACGCCAGCGCTTTCTGGAGCGATGTCGAAATTAAGGCCATGGTGTCGGTGGACGGCGGGAGCACATGGCTGTGCGAAGATATTGTGCGATGCACCTGCCTCAAGTGCAACTTCACGGTGGAGGTTGTCACGCAGTACTATCGAATAGCGTTTTGGGGACACAGAAAACGCTTCACGCCGGACTACACATCTCCGTCAACCAGATTGAATGGCGTGTGGGATGCCCAGAAGAAGGATGGGATGTACCACAGACTGGCAGGAACCAGTGATCCCGAGGACATGGATTGGTGGTGGCATGAGCCGGATGCAGTCCTTGGGCACGGTTTTTCTTCATTCCAATACGAGGGGCCTGATCTCGGCACAGCTCTCAGTGCCAAATGTGCTGGCAGCAGCTACGAGCACAAGTATTTCTGGGGTAAGACTGGAGGCGGCACATTCACCTTCTGGGATTACGATCCTTTCGGCTACGACAACAGCCAAAGCGACCTGGCCTGGTGGGATCTCTGCGAGTACCAGCTACACGGAGGCGAACGCCTCGTGTTCAGGAGAACGTATACTTTGCATTACGACAGGCTGAGCGACCTCTTTGACACGTTCAATGATCTCCCGAGTCGTTACGACAACTTTGGCCTTCACATCAACGTGAACAACAAGGGCTGGGGCTGCCTGTCGAATGTCGGCCTCGCCATGGACGATCATGATATAGACGACGCGCGGATGGCGAGATGCCGAGTGACCAAAAACATGCCAACTACAGCCAACAAGTCCGTCTGGCGGGTTGTCATGGGCACCTACTACAGTTTTGGATTCGGTGATGAGTTTAATGCTGTCTTTGATGCCGTCAAGAACCACTGCTCAGGAGTTGCTTGGGGAGAATCAATCCCTAATTCCGGTAGCGGCAATTTGGGTGGCGACCTGCTTTTGA
>JAKQFZ010000899.1 GCA_029558215.1 Candidatus Omnitrophota bacterium | reverse complement strand
GTCGAACTATACCGTTGGCAGGGGTGGCGTTGCCGTTGACAGATGGGTCAACCACTGGATTGGTGTGGGAACCTATGCTGGTGCTATTTCCTGGTTCAAAAATCCTGCTTCGAACGTGAGCGCTCATTTTGTTTGCCGTTCATCCGACGGTGAACTGACGCAGATGGTTCGATTTGCAGATAAGGCATGGCACTGCGGTTATTGGAACTCCAGAAGTGTAGGGATCGAGAACGAGGCGACCGAGTCAAATCCAGGTTTGTGGAACAGCATGAACATGCTTACCGCTTCCGCTGCGGCGTGTGCTCATGTTACCAATGTCTATGGATTCCCAAAGACAAGGACTTATATTGTTGGACACAAGGAAGTTCCCTATGCATCAACGTCGTGTCCTGGACCCTTGCCTTGGGACACGTATATGAACCTGGTCACTTCCGGCGGTGTCACGAACCCGAATTATGAATTCACGACCAGTACTCAGGGTTGGACGGCTGGCAACTCAGTGCTCGCTCCCTGGTGGACGGACTGCTGTGGATGGCCAGGGATCCTTGTCGTTGACCAGAACGGCAATGACGGTTTTATCTACAGCCCAAACACCAACTTCGCTGGGGATTCCGATGATGCAATACTAGTGCGTGTGTTCCCTCAGAGTGGAACCACCCCCAACCACGATATGCAGGTGTTCTGGACAACCACTGCGGAAGGAACATTCACGGCAGAGAAATCCTCTGCGGTTGAGTCCTTCAGCATGCAGGACGGTTGGTATGAAGTGTGCTTCAAAGTTGGAGACAACTGGCGATGGAACGGCAAGACAATCACGCGTTTGCGTCTTGATTTCGACCAGACTAATCACGGCAACCGATGGATTATTGACTGGGTCAGGGTTGTCACCAGTTACTCACCCAACTACTATTACACCTCCAACGTAGAAGGGTGGAGCACCGGTTCCGGAATGAGCGGGATTATGCACACGACAAGCGATACATGGGGCAAGGCCATGTACGCTGACCAGACCGGTAACGATGGTCGTTTCTACAGCCCTGTGATGTCTTACCACCCTGGTTCAAAAGATACGCTGAAGGTACGCCTGTATCCTCAGAATGGATCCAGCAATAATCATGACATGGAGCTGTTCTGGATTACCGGCAGTGATCTGACCTGGAACGAAACCAAGTCGAGTATCACACAGAATTACAAGGCTCAGAACCAATGGGCACACGTGTTCCTGCATCTGAACACCTATTGGCAGAATATGGACATCCATCAGCTGCGGCTGGACGTTGACAACACAAGTGTTGGAGCCCGTTTCATCGTTGACGCTGTGGAAGTGCAGGACAATCCGGGCTTCTTCTTCGATACCACCGGCTTGGATGGATGGGTCGTTGCGAGTAACGGCAACGGGCCGTGGTGGACCGGAGCTGGCAGCTGGGATGGAGCCATGTACTTCGATCAGACTGCGGCGGAAGCGACCATCATGAGCGAGATCACGGCTCACGCGGGAAGCTCCGATGAGTATGTCCATATTCGTTTCTACCCGCAGAATGGCAATAGTGCCAACCACGACATGCAGTTCTGGTGGAAGAATACGGATGGCGGTTCATGGATCGCGGGACCTGAGATTCAGTATACGGCGCAGAATCAGTGGGTGGATCTGTATTTCAAGGTGGGAGCGTATTCAACTTGGGCGGGTAAGACCATCTCTCAGATGGATCTGCACTTTGATGACTGGTCAAACACACAGACCAGGTTCATCATTGACAAGATAGAGATCGTGACAAGTGCTCCGGCTTCTACACCGACCTGGACACCGACTGTACTCTACACAAACACACCGACGCGAACGCCAACCAATACGCCGACCAGTACACCGACGTTCACAGCAACGAATACGCCTACAAGAACACCGACCAACACGCCGAGCAATACTCCGACAAGCACACCCACGAATACGCCAACGTTCACTTTCACCAATACGCCGACCAACACGCCGACTTTCACCTTTACGAACACTCCGACAAACACACCCACCAATACGCCAACCAATACTCCAACCAACACACCGACGAGAACTCCAACAAATACTCCGAGCAATACCCCGACGAACACGCCAACAAACACCCCAACATTTACGTTTACGAACACCCCTACTGTGACTCCTACGAACACACCCACGAATACGCCGTCGATTACGCCAACATCGCCTGGCGGTCCCAATCTGATTGTTGACAACTCAGATGCGGGCTATTCGGATGTTCAGGTGGATTCGGCATGGTTCACAGCCAGTTCTGCAACGGACAAGTACGGGGCGGACTACCGCTACAACTCGACTGGTGCTGGAAACGACTCTGCCACATGGCAAGTCGCAATCCCACAGACCGGTTGGTATGACGTTTACGTTTGGTATCCTCAGGGCAGCAATCGTGCTGTCAACTCTCCGTTCACGGTCAACCACAATGGCGGATCACCAACTTTCTACGTGAATCAGACAACGGGTGGTGGTCAATGGAACCTGCTGGGAACATTTGGATATAGTCAAGGCAACTATACCGTCGTCCTCCGTGACAACGCGGAAGCCAGCAAGATTGTGCTTGCGGATGCGGTTCGATGGTGCTGGAGTGCAACTCAGCCGACAAATACACCAACGAACACTCCGACGCAGTTCACCTCTCATCAAGTCATAGTTGACACCACGAAGGATACCCACATTCGTGACTACAACAGCACTTACATGGGCTACAACTATGGTGTCTACAACAGATTGTTGGTGGGCTACTACAATGGCTTCGGCTTCAGTCGTCAGAGGGCTTTGGTGGAGTTCAGTTTGTCTTCGATTCCTTCAAATGCCACGGTGACGGATGTGAAAGTCTCCCTGTATCAGGATGTTGGTTCGTCACATGCCAGCAGTAATCAAAGCCACGCGGTTCATGTGTACCGAATCACCAGCTCTTGGTCGGAAGGTGACAAGAATGGGAGCGCGGGTTCTGTCTGTTGGAACGATCAGCCGTCCAAGGACAATACCAGTCTTGCGTCCCTGACCGTCAACGGTGTTGCAGCGGGTACCTGGAGAGAGTTTACGGGCACCTCTCTGAAGAACGTCGTTCAGGGATGGGTCAACGGAACATATCCAAACTATGGTCTGATGATCATGAATAGTGTTTCTGATGAGACCGACGACGGTGCGCACAAGTTCTACTCCGACGATATGACATCAGGGAAGCCTCAGATATGGGTTTCCTACACAGTTCCAGTGCCCTAGTGGCGACTAAGACAACAAGACTCTTTGCTGAGGGGCGGAGCCAACTCTTGGTTCTGCCCTTCGGCTTTTTGAGTCTTTGACCTGTCTTCGTTATGTGCTATCCTGCATAGCGGTTCACAGCGTTGCTCAGGATGGATTTCCAGGGAAGAAAGGCTCGGTACTGTGAGAAGGACTGCTCTTGAGGTCAAAATCAAGGTGTGGCTGGAACTGGAAGGCGCTCATGCCTTTGGCTCAGGCCTTGCGGATCTGCTCGAAAGCATTGATGCGCATGGGACACTTCGCGCCGCGGTTGAGGCAACAGGAATGAGTTATCGCCACGCATGGGATCTTATCAAATCCTCAGAACAGCATCTCGGCTCCTCCTTGATTATCCGACATGCAGGTGGAGCAGGGGGCGGAGGATGCACCCTATCGTCTTTCGGAAGACGGCTCTTGGAGTCGTATAGAAAGACGACCCAGAGCCTTTGCGACTTGGCACAAGGTCGCTTTGACCAGCTGTGGAAAGAGCAACAAAGGACAACCCAGAGATGATACCTGTTGCCGAAGCTTTGAACATCCTCGACAGCACATTGGCTCCGCTGAAGAGATCCTCTGAGCGTGTCATTCTCGCCAACTCCTTAGGCCGTGTGCTTTCAGAGGATCAGATTTCAACTCTTGACCTGCCTCCATTCAATAAGTCAGCCATGGACGGCTATGCTATTGGGATAGGAGATGACAGAGACGCATACAGAGTCCTTGGGATGATTCCCGCAGGAAGTGCACCGCGAGAGCGCTTCGCCGCGGGGACCTGTTTCAAGGTGATGACCGGTGCTCCCATTCCAGAGGGAACGGGCAAGGTTATCATGGTTGAGGATACCATCGAGGAACAGAGTACTGTCAGAATTCTTCGACGTCGAGATCAGAGCAATATCTGTGAGAAGGGGGAAGACGTATCTGCAGGAGACAGGATTCTTCCGGCTGGAACGAGATTGGACGCAGCAGATATTGCGAATCTAGTTGCATGTGGCATCTGTTCTGCAAAGTGTGTGCCCCGACCAAAGGTCGCGGTTCTGAGCACAGGGAACGAACTGGTCAGTTCTGTGGACAACATAGAACCCGGCAAGATCATAGACACCAACGGCCCCTTGCTCGAAAGCCTTGCTCTAACTTTCGGCATGAATGTCACTCGGCGCGGTCTTGTGGATGATGACGCCGAGTCAACAGCACGATGGATCGAATCTGCTCTCGACATCAGTGATATAGTCCTGGCCTCAGGCGGTGTCTCCGAGGGGGACTTCGACACAGTTTGTCCTGCACTCCAAGCATTGGGAGCTACGATCCATTTTAGTCGAGTCGCCATGAAACCAGGCAAGCCGACAGTATTCGCCTCTCTGGGGGAGAAGGTCATCTTTGCTCTCCCTGGGAATCCCGTATCAGTTCATCTGACATTTCACCTTTTTGTGTTGCGGGCAGTCTCGATTCTCACGAGTTCTGTGCCTTTGTTCAGAAGTTTCGTCCTGGCGATGCAGTGTGACTGGAGGCGGAGAAATGCAGAGAGAGCACAGTTTGTTCCGTGTCGTCTTACTCACGATGGAAGGATTGAGCCTGTTGTTTTCCATGGATCTGCGCACCTTGCCGCGATTAGTGTGACAGATGGATATGCCCATGTTCCTGCAGGAGTTGAGGAAGTCAGGGAAGGGGAGAAGGTGGAGTTCCTTGCTGTGAAGGGTTTGTGCAAATGAAGGATCGTTACGGTCGCCCGATCACCTATCTTAGGATTTCGATCACCGACAGGTGTAACCTGCGCTGCATCTACTGTATGCCTCCGAG
>JAKQFZ010000897.1 GCA_029558215.1 Candidatus Omnitrophota bacterium | reverse complement strand
TTCGGAGTCGGTTCTGGATTTACTCGAACTGCTCGAGAAGCACTTTGGGCCGATAGAGATGCCCTTCCTGGCCTTTACGTTGAGATCCTCTACCAAGCCATGACTCCAGCCCACGTGCCGAGGTTCCCAGTCTACAAGGCTATTATAAAAGGCGTATAAGATGAATGATGTTGTGATAAAGTATGAGATAAGAGGCGCGGATGGCAACTACATCGAGGCTGGTGAGACTGAGGATCGAGAGCATATTCAAGTTGTTATTACAGAGATCTCAGCGGAGAAACATCGTCTGGTCGCGGCGACTATTCTTCTCACTAAGCAGCAATGGCACAAATTTTGTGGTACGAAGTATCATCTCTCAGTAAAAGACTCTTCACAGGAGGGAGAAGATGAATAACCTCACTCCCCATACCACCTGGAAAGTCCAGGACTCCACCAAGATCCAGTGCTTCCAGGAGTGCCCACGGAAGTACTTCTACGACTACGTCCTGGGCTGGCAAAGCGACGCACCTTCCGTCCATCTCATCTTCGGCGAGGCATGGCATCTGGCGATGGAGAAGCTCCTGCAGTTTGGCTACTCCAAAGACGCCGTAGACCTAGCCTATCTGACCCTTGAGACCAAGTATCGAGAGCACTTCTCTCCTGGCACCGACGACACTCGCTTCCCCAAAGTCCCAGGCTTTGCCTACGACATGCTGCAGTCGTACGTAAAACAGTACGCAGACGATCACGCGCGGTTTGAGGTACTCTACACTGAAATCTCTGGCTCCGTCTCAGTCGGCGAGGCCAGCGTGTACTTCAAGACTGACTCCATCCTTCGCGGCACCGACGGCTGGTGGAAAGACAAGTACTTCTCCCTTGAACACAAGACCTCCTCACAGAACTCCACTCGTTGGGCACAGCAGTGGGCACTCAAGATGCAGATCGGTGTCTACACCCATCTGCTCCACTGTCTCTATCCTCGTGAGCAGGTCCACGGAGTGATCATCAACGCCTCGGTCTTTCAAAAGACCAAGCCAGGCCACACACGTATTGACATTCCCAAGACCATCCCGCAGATGGAGACTTGGCTGTGGAACACTAATCGTTGGCTCCAGCAGATCAAGATGGAGTTTCAGCTCCTCGAAGAAACCTCTGACTCTGACTCCATTATGCGCTGCTTTCCTATGAACCCTCAGAACTGCTCCAGCTACTTCGGCTGCGTCTGGCATGACTTCTGTCTGGCTTGGCAGAACCCACTCCAGCACATCGACCACGTTCCCTTTGGTTTCCAGCAACAGTACTGGGACCCAAGGGAGATACAGACAACGCATAAGATGGAGATATAGAAAGGAGGTTCAGAGATGCAGATCGAACTGGACATTGAAATCACGTGTGATTGTGGCAGCAAGCTTTCTATCCTTGACGAAGAGCAAAGGGGAGGTGTTCTCTATATAAAAGTATATCCCTGCGATACTTGCATGGACGCTGCCTATGATCAGGGTAAAGAGGAGACCTCCGCATGAGTCTCGACATTCGTAAAGAAATGGACGAAATCCGCAAGCTCTATGCGGAGGACAAAACTCAGGACAGCTTCAACCTCCTCTTGCTTGGCGAGACCGGTAGCGGAAAGACTCATCTTCTCCAAACTGCTCGTCGCCCTATCCACATTGACTCCTTCGACATAGGCGGCACGAAACTCCCTTCTATCCGCAAGGGCATCGAGGAAGGCTGGATCATCGTAGACTCTCGCTGGGAACACGAGGACCCCTACAAGCCCTCCGTTGTTGACGCCTGGCAAAAAGAGATGGACCGTCGCGTGCAGATGGGCTACTTCAACGCCCTCGGCACCTACTGCCTCGACAGCATGACGTCATGGACCGAAGCTATCATGAATCGCACGCTCAAAAAAGCTGGCATCGCAGCCCACGCACCACGCTTTACCCACGACTACATGCCCACCAAGACTGACATACGCAATTTCGTCAGTCGTCTGCTGAAACT
>JAKQFZ010000863.1 GCA_029558215.1 Candidatus Omnitrophota bacterium | reverse complement strand
TCGTGAGGGTGGGCAGGCAAATGTCGAATCCAAGCGAGGCTGCCCCTGTGGCTGTGTCTACTGTGCCGATCCTATCAGCAAAGGCAGGAAACAAAGACTTCGCGAGCCTGCAGCAGTAATCACTGAGACCCGCAACTTGCTCAAGCAAGGTTGCGACTGCTTCCACTTCTGCGACTGTGAATTCAATGTACCCAAAGATCACGCTGAGCAGTTGTGTCACGCCATTGTCAGCGAAGGTTTGCAGGAGCGCATCTCCTGGTACTGCTATGCGATCCCCTTGGGTATGGATCAGGAACTGATTTCCTTGATGAAACGGGCAGGATGTCGGGGAATCAACTTTGGTGTTGACCACGGAGTCAACAGCATGCTTGAACGGCTGGGACGCGACTTCCGTCAGGCTGATATCCGCCGCGTGATCCAATGCTGCAAACAGGAGGGGGTCACCGCGATGCTGGATCTACTGCTTGGCAGCCCCGGGGAAACAGCGGAGACAGTGAAGGAAGCCCTTCGCTTTGTCCGGAATCTTGAGCCGGACTGCGTGGGCGTCAGCGCAGGTGTCCGACTGTACGCAGGCACTCCTTTGGTCAACCGTCTGCAACAAGACGGTCTGCTTGAGAACAACCCGAACATCCTTGGTGCTGCCAGTAACAATCCTGGCTTGCTTCGTCCTGTGTTTTATCTGGAGCAAGGGATTCGCGAGAGCCTCGGGAGCATTATGGAGGATATCCTCGGTGATGATCCGAGGTATTTCATTGGAAGCAATGAACCGGTTGACGCCAACTACAATTACAATGACAATGCTTTGTTGGTGCAGGCAATCCAAGAAGGTGCGCGCGGTGCCTACTGGGATATCTTGCGGCAGATTCGAACAGGGAGTGGTTCAAACTTATGAAGAACAAACAACTCCTCAGAAGCTTCTTGCTTGTGTTATGTCTCCAGATGACGATAGCACTCATGGCTCACGCCGATGTACGAGTGACCCTTCGCAGCGGAGCCACTTTGAGCGGCAGACTGGTCGAGCGCAAGAAAGAGGCAATCATCCTTCGAACTCAGGGCAGCATCAAAACCATACCAATGACCGATGTTCGATCGGTGGATTTGATCGCCGCGCCGACCGGTGACATCCTGGCTCCGTTCATTGGAAGCCCTCCCACAGCTCTCTCTCCGCGAAGTGCTCAGCTGCTTATGGACGTTCAGGGATATGCTGATCCAACCCCCAAACCTGAGACCGCTTCAGGAATGCTCTTGCCCGCAACGCCGGAGTCACCAACAGCCGATGAACTGGCGGCACTGCTCGCCTCACCGGAGATCGTTGAGGCTACGCTCGAAAACGATCTTCCCGAACCGGTCACCGATGAAAGGGATCTGATCCATCTCAACAGCGGAGGCGTTCTCAAAGGCTATCTCTGCGAGGAGACGGATGAGCATATCGTCGTTCTTCTGCCCTACGGCAGAATCAAGATTCCTCGCGACCAGGTTCAGCGTGTTGAACTGGTGGGTACCACGCAGTAGAGACTAGATTCTCAAGAAGAAGTTTGGAATCATCAAGACTCTCAGTATTTGCTTGAACAGAGTGCGCCACCCTCGGTCGAAGAAAGTAGAGAATGGTCTCCTTCACTGGCTTTCCAAACGCTTGACGAACTGCCCGACGGTAGACAGCCATCTGCAGTTGGTACTTCAGAGCCCTGTCGGGTACTTGTTCTTCAGTGACTCGATCCGTCTTGAAATCCACCAGCGTAAAGCCATCCGATTCCTCAAGCAGACAGTCAATGATTCCCTGAATGAGAATGGACTCTGAAGATGCCTGTTCAGGGAGATCCTGGATCACCGAACACGCTGGAACTGCGAAACTGAAAGGAACCTCTCGGCGCACACTGTTGTGACTGTGCTGAAGTCTCTGTCCCAAGTCCGATTCAAAAAACTGAACCAGCGACTTGACCAACACCTCGGCGGCCTGCTCTTGCGTCAGCAATTCCCCCTCGACCATCCGCTTCACTTGCGAGCGGATCGCACCCTCATTCAATGGAATGGAAAGATCGAGATGCTGCAAGACAAGGTGGGTGATGAGTCCTCTCTCCATGCTGCTGATTTCCTCTCGCGACTGCTCGACAAACTGAGGCTTTCGAGACAGTCGGACAGGCTGCAGGTGAGAGGTCTCTTCTTCTTCGCTGCCATTGTTTTGAAGATCAAAGCGACGTTTGATCTCACTGATGGACATCTTGGACGGAATCTGCAACTGAGACTCGTGGGAATAGTGCCACTGAACTTGTTGCAGGATATTCTTTGCCACCACGGAATCGGAAGACTGTTCGATCTGGTAGGGCGACAAAGACTCAATGCAGTCTTCAGAAATCAACGGGCTTCGGCTCATTCTTCCCTGGACAGACATCTGTTCAACGACTGCCGATGGATAAAGAAAGACTCGAAAGAATGCGGATCTCTCAATGTCACAATGCATAGTGACTTCAGTTCGACTCTCCTGGGCGGGCGGAAAGGAGTTCTCGGACAAGACCGTGATTGCCGGACCCACCCAATCGGTCATCCGGGTCGCTCTTCGGAAACGATCTTCCAAAGCATCGGCGAGTTTCCCTTTGTCTTCTTCGCCCCTGTATTGCTCCCAGACGCCCAGAGTCTTTTCCAATTCAACGGAACCGACGAGGATCAACTTTTCTCTGGCACGGGTCAGCGCGACGTAAAGAACCCTCATTTCCTCCGCGAGTGTTCGTTCATGCTTGCGCATCCCGATGATCTCATGAGAGAGCGTCGGGTACTTGATCATGCGCTCCAGTTCCACAGCCTTCAGCCCCATGAACAGGTTTCGGTCAAAAAGGATGTCACCTCTCTCGTCAGAGAAGTTGAAGGCCTTCCCCAGATCCGGAACGATGACAATTGGGAATTCCAATCCCTTGCTCTTATGGATGGACATCACACGCACAACGTCTTCCGCCTCTGAAAGATAGGGTGCCTCGCCATAGTCGGCTCCAACTTCTTCCATGCGTTCGATGAACTGAAGAAATCGCGCCAAGCCCTGTCGGACAAAACGGTCGAACTGCATACTTCTGTTGTGAAGTTTCAGAAGGTTTGCACGTCGAAGTGCCCCGCTGGGAAGTCCGGCAACGTAGGAGAGGTACTCCGTCTGTTGAAACAACTCCCAAATCACCGAAGAGAGAGGTCGCTGTCGAGCGAGTGTTCGCCAGGAATCGATCTGCTCCAAAATTTCGCGAAGCCTCTCGGCAAGGGAATCTGATTGCTGTTGCGCATAGTGTTTGACTGCGGAATAGAAATCCCCATCTTCCTTGATACGCCGAATTCGAAGAAGATCGCCTGCCTGCAGACGAAAGATCGGAGACCGCAGAGCCGCCGACAAGGCGATGTCCTGACACGGATTGTCCAAGACACCCAGCAGTGCAAGCATGTCCTGAATCTCCGTCGCGCGAAGATAGCCTGTTCCCGCTTCCGCATAGACGGGAAGTCCCGCTCGGCGAAGAACATCGGCGAAACGTTCGGCCTTCTCCTTTAATGCGCGCAACAATACGACAACGTCTCGATAGGACGCGCCGCGATAGCACTTCTTTCTATTGTCCCAGACCTGAAGAGGCGTGCCCTCAACAGGCTCTATCATCTCCTGAATCAGCTCTGCCACAACACAGGCCTCTTTGTCTGCTTGTTCGAGATTCTCCTCCTTTCCTGTTTGTTCGTCCGGTTCACCATCGGGTGTGTCTTCCTCCTGGCGGTGGAGAGGCTTGCGCTCCAGAAGGTGAATCTCGATAGGATGAGACTTCGCCGACAGGCCATCATCATCAGGATACTGCGCAGCGCAGACCAGTTCCTGACTCTGGTCGTATCGTATGTCCGAAAGACTCTCTGTCATCAGAAGCCTGAAGAGTGCGTTCACGCCATTGATTATGTTTTCACGAGATCGGAAATTCTCCCGAAGGAAAACCTTCATCTGGTGCCCTTCATCCGTATCGGAGAATGTTCTGTGCTTTTGAACAAAAAGACCGGGATCTGCCAGGCGGAATCCATAGATGCTTTGCTTCACGTCTCCGACCATGAACAGATTCGACTCAGAATCCCTGCAACTCTCTCTCGACAGCAACCGCAGTATCTCATCCTGAACCGGATTGATGTCCTGGTATTCATCCACCAAGATGTGGTCAAAGCGTTCCCGAAGACTGAGCGCAACCGGAGAGGGGTGTCTTTCTCCAGGCACAGACGAAGTGTCCGACAGGAGACGCAAACAGAGATGCTCCATATCAGAAAAATCAATGCAACCTGCCCGTTTCTTGGCATCAGCAAGAGCGGCTCGAAAGGCCTGATACACTTCGCAAAGCGTCTGCGCGTGAGGTTGCGTGCGTGCGATGCCGGCAAGCCAGTCTTCCATGGAATACGGGGAGACGGAGAACAACCAGCCCTTCTTGAAACGCTCCCGCAGAGCATCCAACGCACGGCTTGCGGCCTCGGGCGCATTCGGAACGGACGGCTTCCTCGGAATCTTAAATGACCTGATCAACTTCGCCGTCTCAAGCACGCCGTTGCCAGACAGAAACTCGCACCAGGCCTGAAAGTCCTTGTGAAGATTTGTAGCATCCCGAAGGTATTTCGGCACCGACTGAATATCCTGTCGGCTACAGACTTTCCTGGCTTGTTGCTCAAGAGCGTCAAGTTCCTCTCTGAAAAGTCGGTCGAACTCCGAAAACCATGGCAAGCCGTCGAGAGTACTTCTCGAGCCGATTCCCTGGTACAAACGCAGTGTCTCCTCAAGCCAACTCTCTGAGTCGGGAACCCCCTGCAAGAATGAGTGGAGATTCAGGAGCGCTTGTCGCAGTTGATTGTCGCCACTGACTCCCCCGTAACAGTCCACCAACGATCTGAAGTGATCCCCTTGCTCATCTTCTGCGGCATAGAATTGCTCCATGACCTCAGTCACGATTTCCTCCTTGAGCAGAAGGAGTTCATCTTCCTCGATCACACGGCAGTTTGGATCGAGATGCAACTCATAGAAGAATTCACGCAGCAGACGCAGGCAGAAGGAGTGCAGCGTTGAGATGGGAGACTGCTCCAACAGCGCCAGTTGTCGCCGGAGATAAGCATTGCTCTCGTCGGACTCCAGTCGCTCCCGCAGTGCATCGCCAATTCTCTGGCGCATCTCAGCCGCTGCGGCTTCGGTAAAAGTCACGACAAGGATTCGGTTCAGTTCAGTCGGCGGTTTTCGATCCGCGACAAGATACAGACAGCGCTGAGTAAGAACCGCAGTCTTGCCGGCTCCGGCACCTGCAGACACCAAGAGAGTCTTGCCAACGGTCTGAATCGCCCGCCGCTGTGCCTCTGTCCATTTTGTATCCTGTGTCATGCGACTCCACCCTTCCACGGAGCCTGGCAATACATCGCTGTGACCCTCCCACTATTCGGCACAAGTCAAAGTATTTGTATGACATTTGAAACACCATTGCAAGCAAGGGAGCAATCACGTAATAATGATTCAAACAAAACCGGTGAGGTTCACAGGTGACAGTTCAGGACGACAGAGGCATCGAAAACAAAGTGACCCAAGGGCATTCCGAAAGAATCCATTCCATAGACGTCCTTCGAGGACTGACCATTCTTGCCATGATTTTCGTCAATGATATCGGTGAAGTGGCAAGTGTCCCCTGGTGGCTCAAGCATTTTCCGCAGGACAAAGACGGCATGACCTTTGTGGACGTGATCTTTCCGGCGTTCTTGTTCATGGTCGGCATGGTCATCCCAGCCGCTCTTAAGAGGCGGAAAGACAAGGGCGACTCCATGTCGGCGATTTGGCGTCATATTCTGACCAGGACACTGGGGCTTCTCATCATCGGTGTGTTCATGGTCAATACCTATGCGTCCTCAATTGATGGCGCTCTGTCTCTGCCTCTGTGGAGTCTGATCGGGTATGTTGCGGTGATCTTGATCTGGAAGCAGATCCCTCGACAACAAGGCAGCACCAGAACGGTTTCGTGGGTGTTGCGACTGTTCGGCATCGTTCTTCTGACAGGACTGGCACTTATGTATCGCGTAACCGAAGGAGGGAATACTTTTGGGATCCGTACAATGTGGTGGGGGATTCTCGGATTGATTGGATGGGCGTATCTCACAACGTGTTTCGTCTACGCCATCACTCAGGGGAGTCCCGTGGGGATGATGGGTGCCTTTGGACTGCTGCTGTGTGTCTTCATGGGTGACCGCGCAGGCGTGTTTTCCTCATGGGGTCTCATCAAGCAGAAAGTGGACATTGGAACGATGATCGGGTCGCACGGAGCTATTGCGACGGCCGGGGCATTTCTTGGCACCCTTCTCTTGTCCGGTTCTAAGACGCAAAGTCACTTGGCGCGCATTCGAGCTGCGGTGTTGTTCGGCTTTGGCATGGCTGCCGCCGCCGTATTGCTCCGACCGATCTGGGGCATAAGCAAAGTGAAAGCAACCCCGAGCTGGTGCCTTTGGGGTGCGGCATGGACGTGTTGGTGCTGGGTGGCACTGTACTGGATCATTGATGTTCGCGGCTGGAAGCGGTGGACTTGGGCACTGGCTCCGGCAGGGGAAAATCCACTGATGGCGTATATTCTCGCACCTATGGTCTACGCATTCCTGCAATGGACTGGCGTTGGGTTCTACGAAAGGATCGCCGCGACGAGCGCTTCTCTTGCCATCCTCAGAGGTGTGATCTTTGCCTTTGCGGTGACGTGGAGCACTGCATTCTTGAAGAGAATCGGCATTCGGCTCGCACTCTAGGCACATAGGCTGAGTTCCCATCGTCCAGACACCATCCGGCGAATGAATCAGGAACTCGTTTCCCTCTCAACGAGTGGAACTGCACGAGGCCTGACGTTCCTCTGCGCGTAACACATTCAACGCGGGCGACACGAGTTGGGGAAAAGAAACGCACTCGGATTCCTGAAAGTGATCTGCTCAAAGTCATCTTTCGGCAGTTCACCAAACACTCTGACAATTTCCGATTCTGTCCAGGTGTGTCTCAGCATGAACCAATCTGTACCAAAAAGTATCCGCTCTCGCGTTAAGGGATCATCGAGAACCCGTCTCAGGCTCTTGAAGTACTGCACGCTGCTCTTGCGCTCAAGCGCCTGAGGATTGCAGGACAGATCGGCATAGAGGGTTGGATGATCTTTCATCATCTCGAGGATCGCTCCTGACCATGAATCGTCCTCGACCAATCCGAGATCCCCACCAAAGTGCGCCAGATTGAGAATCAGCCGATTGTGCTTCTTCAATACAGTCTCCCAACAGCGAGGATGGGCATAGGCGTCACGGATGTGATGTTCTGGAAGGATGTGCTCTCCATAGGCTCCGCCCCGTGAACAGTGCGCCGTAATCGGAATTGAATGACCTTCACAGTAACCGTAGATGGCTTCGAGATTTGCTGAGGAATGTTTGTCATTGAGCACATCGTAGGGATCAGGGCTGTAACCGAGAGAGGGATAGATTTTCACGCCGCAAAAATCCATTCGTTCGAGACATTGGATGGCAAGTTCAGCGCTGCCCGATCGCCGGGGATCCAACATCACAAAAGGCTTAAGCCTTTCGGGATGTTCGGAAACAATCAAAGAGAGCATCTTCAACTGATCACGATACGGGATCTCGGGTCTGTTTCGATGACAGCCAAATTCCAGATCCATTGCCAGGGGTGTCGCCAGACTGATTCCCGCGGCGTCCATTTCTCTGACCAGCGCTGTGGCCACATCCCCAATGCCACCGCGCAACAGGCCAAGCACGTCATGCGCTCGATCATGGCGTCTTCCAGGGCGCATGAGAGTCAGTATTCTCACAATGGCTCGGCTTGTAGTCTTGCTCAACAAATCCTCACCAAACGGAGCCCTCTTCCTAAAGAAGCGATCGGGAACAAAACGGAAATTCAGAAGATGACAATGTACATTGATGATGGGCTTCATGGCAGCACTCTCTTACAATCAGGTTCACCGGAAAGTGTACCACCACTCAGACGCCGCTCTGTACGCACGTCGCTCAATGACGCTCGATGATACATGGTGACGCTAGAAGATGTCCCGACGGAGACAAGGCCTATCTCCCTAAGACATGCCTCGCCGCTTCCAGTCCGAATCGGATGCTGTTGTTCATGCTTCGGGTGATGGGGTAAATCTGGGTGGTGTTGTAGAGCAAAAGCCCTTTGATAGGAGTTTCGTGTGGAGGGAGAACCTGCGAGTAGTTCATCTCATACAGAGGGTCGGCATAGGGTGCACGGAAAATGTTGATGCCCGTGACCGATGATCTCTTGAATTGGGGAAAGATTCTGGACAACCACTCATGAGCCTTCTCAGATAGAACATTGTCGGGCGTCTTGTAGTAATCGCTGTCATGGGGGACATAGTGGGGAATGTAGAGAAGCGAACCACGGCATGATGGTTCCAGATGGCCGATGTCAATCACGCCTGG
>JAKQFZ010000856.1 GCA_029558215.1 Candidatus Omnitrophota bacterium | reverse complement strand
GCAGGCGTTTGCTGCGTCGATGAACCCGAAGACCGTGATCGCAGTCGGAAAGGAAATCGAGAAAGCCAAGAAACGCAACGCTGGGATCGTGCTGATCGAGTACAAGAAGGTCGGTCGCACCCATGCTGTGTTTTACGAGATGCTTGATGGCTACGAGAATGTGGCCCGAGTTCTCAAAGGGAAGAATGATGGAAGTGACGGGCTACTGCGGGCTGCGATGAAGAATGGTTTCAACACTCGGAAGGTGCGAGTCTGCGGGGTCAACACCTGCTACTGCGTTTCCGAGACTGTAACGGGCCTTCTGAACAAGGGAGCGAAAGTTGAAGTGATCAAGGATGCTTGTCACTGCAACTGTTCGGCTCGTTCCTGTTGGAAGAATTTGCAGCCGCATTTCAAGCATCCTCTTCAGGACCGAACCCTGATGTTTTTGTAGGAGACCCAGTGACCCAGATCAAACAAGTGATCGTGATGCGTCACGATCTGAACATGAGGAAGGGCAAGTATGCGGCACAAGCGTCTCATGCTTCAATGGCCTTCCTCGGTCATCGGATCGAAGACGCCAAACGTCTTGAGCCAGCCCTATCGGCGGTGCAAGAAGAGTGGTTTGAGTCTTCCTTCGCCAAGGTGGTTTGCAAAGTCTCTTCCGAGGAAGAGCTTCTTGAGATTTACAACAAGGCGAAGGCAGTCGGACTCGAAGTCCATCTGATCACAGACTCCGGTCGCACCGAATTTCATGGAGTTCCTACGAAGACGTGTCTGGCGGTGGGACCAGACACGGCTGAGAGAATCGACCCAGTGACAGGTCATCTGGGTCTGGCTTAGGGGCCGCATGGCGGACCTCGATGTAAAGCCCAAGGGGACACATCGAAGTCAGGAGTTCAACTCTCCTCGGCTCCACTGAGGATGAACATGAAACAAAATAATGAAAAAGATGGCTGGGCCATGCTTGTGCTCGCCATCTTTTTTCTTTCTTCAGCATTTCCAGTGTCAGGGGATACTAAAGTGGACAAGCGTCGGAAATACACGAATCTGTTCGGGGTCGCCGTGTTTCTGCTCTTCATTGTGGCGATCTGCTCAGTGAAGGGATATGAATGGCACAAGGCGAAGAAGGAAGCC
>JAKQFZ010000830.1 GCA_029558215.1 Candidatus Omnitrophota bacterium | reverse complement strand
ACAAAATGTGGAACGTAACTGTCATGGTTCTTGAGATATTCCAACCAGGAGGGGGTGAGACTCTGCCCACTTCGGATTAGGACAGTCCCGTTTCGACCCACCAAATCCTCAGCAAATCGGAGTTCCGATAGGGGAAGCATCCTTGTCAGGACGACCAAGGACTCCAAGGAACCCAATCTGATTCTGTTCTGCGAACTCAAAGGAACTGGACTGACCATCGCAATGCTCCCTCGATAGCGCAAAGATAAAACAACGCAAAACAACAAAGTGAAATCGCCTGAGGGGTCAGGGTTGTTGACTCTGAAACTGCCCAACGCGATTCACGATAGAGCCTCTGGTCACACAAGCGTGACGGATACAAAACAACTTATCGCATTTCTGTCTGAAGCTTACTTCGGGACATACCCTCTGTCAACAATAAAGCAACAAAAAAAATCGTTTATCTGGAATCGGCACCACGTCAAGAGTGTGCAGATCAAATGGGGCTTGGTTCCACAGGGATCCGTTCATCCGGACAGAACCCGAGTTGTCTGGAATGCGTATGATCCGACTCTATAATGTCATTGGTGAGGGAAGAAACGTGCGGTCGGTTTCGTCCATGCAGAAGGCTCCCGATTCGAGTTTTGTGAAGAAAAGGTTAATCGTTTCAGTAAATCACGTTTTGTGCTTGACAGAAGGCACGGTTTGCTGAACCATTGCTTTAGTTTTCGACGGGAATAATGGATGGAGGTGATTTGTTCGATCATATGGATCATTTGAAGTTTGATGCAAGGTCTTGAGGGACATTTCATGTCCCTCGGAAAAAAATGCAAGGAGCTACAAGAAGATGAATACGATTCAAAGAGTTCTTTTGGTCTTGCTGACAGCGTTTATCGCGATGCCGGCTTTTGCAGTGATTTGTGTGGACTATCAGTATGTTGGTGGTCAGTACAGCAATCGAGACACGAACCTGGATCTGCAGGTTTCCTCTGCCGCCAGTGACATTGTGAACGGAGTTACTCCTACTTTCGTATCAGGCGGTTTCCATTCCGCAACTGTCCCAGGAACGCGTGCCGAGCGTTTGGCAACTTTGGTTGATGGAGCCTGGGCACCCAATGGGCTCACGGTCATCGCGGCAGACTACGGACAGTTGGTCATCGAATGGCCGTTTGGCACTCCCCAAACGCTCTATTCTATCGTCGTTTTTGCAGGTCACGACGGAGACGGCGCACGCGCCTTTATCAACTGCAAAGCGGAAGTGGATACCGGTTCAGGCTACACCACGCTGATTGATGAAGCCAAAACTGGAGACTATGGTCTGTCGCATCAGTCGGCTGCATCGTCTTACATCCGCATTCGTGATACGAACAAGAACGCTCTCGTGACAGGTTGCACCAAACTGCGTCTCACGTTCTATGACACCGCCCATGCCGGTGGTTCCCTATTCACTGCTCCCTCAGATGGGTCAACGGTTCAGGGAACTATCCTGAAGGAAATAGACGTTTTCAATACTCCCCAAACTGACAATATCACTCCGATCCCCACATACACGCCAACCAACACACCGGAACCTATTACCATCACGCATGGCGGACAGTACGCGGCACGACTTCAGTGGACAAATACTTGGGCAAGCGGCATGGACTGCGTTCTGGACCGATTCCTGACCCGTGTCCCCGTTACCGGTGGCAATGAGATCAAATTCGGCGCATGGGTACGAAGCGCCACACAGGGAATGAGCCCGATGTTCAGTATGCGCTATGCCCAGTTCCAAGGGGCTACCTGGACTGGAGACAAAGATCAATGGTTCACAGCTCATGACGGTTGGCAGTATTACTCTCACAATCTGATTACCAATGCGACAACAACGACGATCAATTTGGCATTCCGATTGGTCACAACGGGTGGCGGTGCCATCGTCCTTGATGATGTCACGCTGGATGACGTAACAGCAGGAACACCCATTGAACTGACCAACAACGGCTTTGAGGACTGGCCGGGTGAGGAAACCAGCGCACCTGCGGACTGGCGATTTTCTCTCGTAGGTGGAGCAGTCGGTGAAGTTCGACGATTGACCCAACCCACACCGACAAACACCCCCGAACCGACGAACACCCCGTCGTCGAACGTTCGCGAATTCGAAGTTTACGAATAAACGGACACAGGGAGATGAGATGACAATCCGGCTCCGGTGGCATCTGCTGCCGGAGCCGGTGCCATTTCAGAGGGCTTTCTTTTTCTCTTGACAACTGTACGTCTGTATAGTAGATGTACTTTTGTACAGTGGATAGAAAAGGAGTTGACGCCATGAGTCCGGTATCAGAAAGACAGCAAGCGATTTTGAATTTTATTCATCAGTTTCACGCTGAGCATGGATTTCCACCTTCCGTGCGGGAAATCGGGGTTCATTTTGGCATCAAATCTCCCAATGGTGTGGCCTATCATCTTCAGGTTTTGGAGCGGGAGGGACTCTTGGAGAGGGAACCGAGGACGTCCCGGAGTTTGCGTCCTCACGGTTCTGCCACACAGTGGAAACCGTGCAAGGTGCCCGTGGTGGGTCGTGTTGCTGCAGGGGGTCCTAATCTTGCCTTTGAGGAAATCGAAAGAGAAGTTTATCTAGATCCGGATCTTTTCGGGAATCATGAGGGTTCAGATTCTCTTTTCGCGCTTCGTGTCACTGGAGACAGTATGAATGGCGCAGGGATTTTTGAGGGGGATATTGCGGTGGTGCGGCGACAGCATACGGCGAATCTCGGCGACATTGTCGTGGCGATGGTGGAAGGTGAAGCAACCATTAAACGCTACCTGCCCCGTAATGGTCAGGTTGTGTTGCAGCCGGAAAATGATCGTTATTCCCCCATTGTCGTGAAAGGCTATCATCTGGAACAACTCTCCATTTTGGGAAAAGTGATCGGGCTGCTCCGCACCAGAGTCTGAAAGCATCATGAATCAAGCATTGCATGAACCAATAGAAGTTTTGACGAAATTCCAGCATGGACAAATTGTTCCCTTGCGGATTCGATGGAATGATCGGGTTTACAACGTCGAAAAAATCACGGGCAATTGGTTCCATCGGGATGGTGATTTCAAGGAGTATTTTTTCGCTGCCCTGGTGACGGGCAATCGGCTGGTGGAAATTCATCTGGACACACGGGATATGCGGTGGACGCTGGATCGGATTGATGAGGAATGACCCATGCGAACGATTTTCCACGTGGATATGGACGCTTTTTTTGCGTCGGTGGAAGTCTTGTGCAATCCGAAATTGCGTGGAAAACCCGTTATTGTCAGCGGGAGCCCCGAAACGCGTTCCGTGGTCAGTTCCGCCACCTATGAAGCCAGGAAATTCGGGATTCGTTCCGGAATGTCCGCAGTCGAAGCCCGAATGCGTTGTCCGCAGGCAATTTTTGTCGAAGGCAATCCCAAAAAGTATCTCTACTATTCCATGAGAATTCAGGAGATTCTTTTTCGCTTTTCCCCTCAGATGGAACCGTTCAGCATTGATGAAGCCTTTTTGGAAGTGGCTCCCTGTTGGCACCAGGCGGGTCGGGTTGAGTCGCTTGCTTTCCAGATCAAGCAGACCATTAAGGAAGAACTGTTTTTGACTGCTTCGGTCGGAGCAGCTGCCAACAAGATGATGGCAAAAATCGGCTCCAAGATGAACAAGCCCGATGGGGTGACGGTCATTCGTCCTGAACAAACACAAAAAGTACTCTGGTCACTTCCAGTGGAAAAAATATGGGGCGTGGGTGAAAAGACAAGCAAGGCGCTGAATGATTTGGGAGTCGTCACCGTTCAAGATCTGGCGCAGATTCCTGTGGAATGGCTCATTCGGGTTTTTGGAAAAAACGGGGAAGCACTTCGTTGGCTTGCTCAAGGCATTGATCCAACGCCGGTGAAGTATTTTGATGAAGAGGAACCACCCAAATCTCTTGGGCATGATATCACGCTTGAGAAAGATTCCGGAGACGAACAGGTTCTGCTTCAAACGTTGTGTTATCTCGCAGACAAGGTGGCATCCCGCCTGAGACGCGAACAGTACAAAGCGGGACAGTTGACCTTGAAAATCAAATACTCCAATTTTCGGTTGCGCACGAGCCAGATGCCCTTGCTGAACTACAGCAATTACGATACGGACTTTTTCGGTATCGCCCAAACACTCTGGAAGAAAATGCTCCCCTTAGAACGTGGCGTGCGAATGCTCGGTTTAAGCGCATCCAAATTGCTTCCCATCGAAATCGCCAACGCCCAACAAACCTTCTTCGATGCTGAGGAGAAAAAAGTGGTCGGTTTATGCCAAGCAATAGACCGAATTCGGCACCGCTTCGGACAAACCGCCATTGCCCGAGGACGCTGTATCGAGTGATTGGTGCAAGACCTGTCGTGTGGAAACTATCCCACGCACACAATCACCGAATCGAAATTACCGCTCGTACTGAATCTCTGATGCAAATTCCCCGAACAATTCCTTGGCACGAACGGGATCTCGTCGGCATTCGAGCAGTGACGTGAGAATGAGTGGCGTAACGATAGTTGCATCCGACTCAATGACAAACATGGGAGTTGCCTTGGTCAGTTTGTCCCATGTGATCTTCTCATTCGGTGTCGCTCCCGAGTAGGAACCATACGAAGTGGTCGAATCAGAGATCTGACAGAAATAAGCCCATGGGCGCACGGGTTCTCGAAGATCATATTTGATGGATGGAACGACGCAAATGGGGAAATCACCGGCAATGCCTCCACCAATCTGAAAGAAGCCCACACCGGCACCCTGTGACAGTTCCCGATACTGATCGTAAAAGGCAACCATGTATTCAATGCCTGACTTCACAATGGATGCGCGGCATTCACCGGTTTTCACATAAGACGCAAAGATATTTCCAAATGTCGAATCCTCATGGCCAGGGACAACGATGGGAAGGTTGTTCTGCGCCGCGGCGAGAAGCCAGCATTCATCAGGATCTCCCTCATACATGTTCGAACTGAGACTGAGAACGACTTCGTAGAGATACTCATGCCAGAACCGAGACTGCCCATGCTCTGTCGCCGATTTCCAGATGGGAACGATAATCTTCTCTACAGCGCGAAAGGCCTCATCTTCCGGAATGCTGGTATCAGTGACCCGACGCATCCCCTGATCCAGAATCAGAGTGTCATCCTCTTTGGTGAAATAGCGATAGTTTGGAAAGTCCTTGTAACTCTTGTGTGCCACCAAACGAAACAGTGACTCTTCCAGGTTGGCACCAGTCACAGAAAGACCATGAATCAGTCCGGCTCGGATCGCCGGTGCCAGCGTGATCCCGAGCTGCGCGGAGGACATCGCTCCCGCCACAGCCCAGAACATCTTTCCCCCTCGTTCGATATGCTGCCAGTACGCCAACAAGGCATCTCGCGTCACTCGTGCATTGAAATTCTTGTAGTTCCGAAGAATGAACTCGCTGACAGGAAAATCGGTGCAGAAACCAGATTTGGCCTCAGACACAGACTTGCCCGCCTTTTTCTTAACTGCCTTCTCTTGCTTCATCAGAAAACCTCACTCAATCGAGTAACAATAACGTGTGACTGTATGCCAGATTCATGGAATGGGTCAACAATCATTGTCATCAGACATCATGATGACGCTGCTTCATCTCGGCGGGAGAGGACGTCTGCCGAGCGGACACTCCGCAATCCCAGGCGTGTTGTTTTGGAGACGGCATGTGTATGATCTGAGGTGATATGACCGTGGCATCCATGCCGTACGCAATCGAAGAGCCCTGAACGAAATCCCACATTACGCACCACCCACGTTTTGAACGGCAAGAGTAACGATATCGCGCACGGCGTTGGGACGACCGAAAGCCAAAGCCTTGGAGGTAAGATATTCCTTTGCGTTCTCTGAATTCAGGAGTGTATTGACCCATTCGGCAACCTGCCTTGGCGATTCGGCATAGACCGCAGCACCACTGCTTAGCATGTAATGAACATTGACCTCTTCCTGACCCGGCAGGGGACTCGTCATGACAAAGGGCAGTCCTCGTGCAAGCACTTCGGCACACGTCAAGCCACCCGGCTTGCTGACAATGACATCGGATGCATTCATCCAGTCATGGACGTTGTTGACGTAGCCAAGCACTGTGACGCGTTCCGATGGAAGGCGAGAACGAAGGCTGTCAAGACGTTTCCCATCAGCTCCCACAATGGAGACAATCTGAGCGTTGCTTTCGGTCTTAAGGATCGAACGCACCAGTTTGTCATAGGCAACCAACCCAAGCCCTCCCCCCATCATAAGCACAGTCTTGCGGTTCTCATCCAAGCCGAGTCTGGTTCGGATCTGCCTCGTATCTTCGCGATGAGCAAAGTCCGGGTTGACGGGGATCCCCGTCACGAAGATTTTCTCCAGCGGGACGTGACGCAGGGCAAGTTCGCGTCTGCTGCGCTCACAGGCGACAAAGTAAGCATCCACTTCGCGATGAATCCAGTATGAA
>JAKQFZ010000819.1 GCA_029558215.1 Candidatus Omnitrophota bacterium | reverse complement strand
ACCGCTCATCAATTCTGAGCAGATTCAGACCGTCGTATTCATATTGCATCCATGAACTCATCATGTTGCCAAGTCTCTCATATTTGAGGCACACGGTCAAATTCTTCAGGAGGTGGGGCGTCTCGCCCCACACAAATTTCGTCGAGAGCAAGATGCCCCACTCCTTTGCGATTCAACTGCTGCATGAGTGCTGCCCTACGGCTGAAATTTGGAAATCGCCAGCGACTTGTGGTACCTTAAGTCTTCAAACACTCAGCCGTCAGGAGGAGAGAGATGGGTCAAAGATGTTCAATCGGATTGGATTTTGGAACGAATTCCGTTCGAGCGTTGCTGGTTGACGTTGCCACCGGTGAGGAGATTGCCACAAATGTTTGGGATTATGCTCACGGTGAGGCGGGTGTCATCGTTGACACCAAAGATCCGAATCTCGCCCGACAGCATCCTGCAGACTATCTGAAGGGAACTGAGATCACCATCAGAGAGATATTGAAGCAGGCCGGAGACGTGGCACCCCAAGACATCATCGGCATTGGTGTGGACACAACCGGAAGCACGCCTTTGCCCGTGGACGAGAAAGGGACTCCACTGGCACTGCATGAACGCTTCACGACCACTCCCGCTGCCATGGCATGGCTGTGGAAAGATCACACAGGTTTTGCCGAAGCAGGAGAGATCACATCTTTGGCCGCGAGGATTAGACCTCATTACCTGGCTAAGTGTGGCGGAACCTATTCGTCGGAATGGTTTTGGTCAAAGATGTTTCACTGCCTGCGAACATCACCGGAAGTCTTTGAGGCTGCCTACACGTGGGTAGAGATTGCCGACTGGATTCCCGGATTTCTGACGGGCACCTCAGATCCCGAGCGACTCAAGAGAGGCATCTGTGCCGCTGGCCATAAGGCAATGTTCAATCCTTCATGGAACGGCTATCCGGACGAAGAGTTTCTTGCTGAATTAGATCCGAAGCTGGCGCGAGTTCGAAAGACACTTCCCAACCGGGCGTACACCGTTTCGGATGTCGCTGGCGGGCTCTCACCGGAATGGGCTGAGAAGACTGGGTTGCCGGAAGGAATCCCCGTTGCGGTCGGAGCCTTTGATGCACATCTAGGCGGTGTAGGTTCTGGCATCGTACCGGGCGTTCTGGTGAAGATCATCGGCACTTCAACGTGTGACATGATGGTGCATCCCCTCAACAGGGAGTTGCCTGATATTCCAGGACTGTGCGGAATTGTTCCTGAATCCATCCTGCCGGGCTATTACGGTCTGGAGGCTGGACAGTCCGCAGTGGGAGACATTTTCAACTGGTTTGTGAACTCCATCCAACCCGGGGGCGCTCAGAAAGGATCCCACGAGGAATTGACACGCCAGGCGGAGAAACTCCGCCCCGGCGAGAGCGGGCTTTTGGCTCTCGACTGGCACAATGGAAACCGAACCATTCTTGTTGACCAACGTCTGACGGGCATGATTCTGGGTATGACGCTCCATACCACACCGGCCGAGATTTACCGTGCGCTGATCGAAGCCACTGCAATGGGTGCTCGAACCATCGCGGAACGTTTTGAGGAATATGGCGTGAAGGTGGAACGTGTCGTGAACTGTGGAGGCATCTCCGCCAAGAATCCTTTGGCGATGCAGATTTATGCTGATGTGATGGGACGCCCGTTGGATATCTCACGCAGCGGACAGACCTGTGCGCTTGGTGCAGCCATGGCGGGCGCTGTGGTGGCGAGAAGAGCTAAGGGTGGTTTCGACCGCTTCGAAGACGCCACCCCTGTCATGACTGGGGTGCTGGATCGGAAGTTCAATCCGAACCCCGACAGTTGTCGCATCTACGATCGCCTCTACGTTCACTATCGCCGACTGCATGACAGTTTTGGCACAACACAGTCCCAAGAGAATCTCTTTTCCGTCATGAAGGAACTCTTGGTCATCCGAGACGAGGTTAGAAAACAATGAGTTTTCAGGCATTGAAGGAGTCGGTCTGCCATGCAAATCAGCAGATAGTCCATGCAGGTTTGGTTACCCTAACTTGGGGAAATGTGAGCGGCGCCGATCGCGACCAGGGAGTCATGGCGATCAAACCGAGCGGGGTTCCCTATGACCGGCTCCAACCCGAGGACATCGTCGTTTTGTCCATCAAGAGTGGAGAGGTGCTTGAGGGATCTTTGAGTCCGTCGTCGGATACACCGACCCATCTGGTGCTGTACCGCGTATTTCCAGGCATCGGTGCAGTGGTCCATACCCACTCCAAGTACGCGACCGGTTGGGCACAGGCAGGACTGGAGATTCCTTGCCTGGGCACAACACATGCCGACCATTTTCGCGGGTCTGTTCCAGTCACTCGTCCGCTGCGCAATGATGAGGTCGAGAATGACTACGAGAAGAACACCGGAATGGTCATTTTCGAACGGTTTCGAGATTCCGAAATCAACCCGAACGAGATTCCCGCAGTTCTTGTCAACGCCCATGGTCCTTTTGTCTGGGGAAAATCTCTGGACTCGGCCATCGAGAACGCAATTACCCTGGAGTACGTTGCTGAATGTGCCTTGCTGTCCACGGCTCTCAATCCCAACGCCATTCCCATCTCCAAAGTGCTTCTCAAGAAGCACTTCGGGCGCAAGAATGGTAAGGACGCCTATTACGGACAGAACCCCAAACCATGATGATGTCGTGCGTCAGGCAGATACCTTCGGTCTAGAACAGATCATCCTCGCTCGTTGAAGCAGAAGCCGAGGGAGGCTGACCGAAGTTGGACATGTCATCGGGTGTGGTGGACTTGGGGGACTTTCTTCGTCTCCTCGATGCCAGACTGCTCTTGATAAATCCAATGAGAACAAGCAGGCCGATGACAGCAGGAACGGCAATTGGCACAATGAGCAGCCACAGGGGATATCTGTCACGTAGCAGGAGGCTGTACACCTCGGGTTCTGAAGTGATATTGCCCGCCTCATCCATCGCCTTTGCCTCGATCCTGTACCCTTTGCTCCAAGGTTTGATTGGCGTTCCGAGCGTCACCACGCGAACAGGATCCCATTCCGTCCAAGTTCCCTCTTCAATGCGTACTTGAAACTGGATGTCATCGCCAGTGCTGAAATTGTCCTCCGCCTGCAATTCGATCATCGGTTTGTGTTCGGTGGAAGAATCCAGTTTTGAAAGTGCGATGGTCACCTTTGGCGGAGTCATATCCACGACAAACTCGTGCTCGAGTGTTTCCTGCGAGACGTTTCCCTGTTCGTCGCGTGCTCGTACCAAGAGCCGATGGCGACCTTCAGAGAGATCGGCCAGATCCAGATTGGACGCTGGAGAGTACGCTGACCAGAGACCGCCATCCAACTGGTAGGAAAAGAAGAACTGTGCCTTGTCCGTCGTGTCATCTTGGGCCTCCCAGTGGAACGACACGGTATTGCTGGAAAGCAAGCCTTCGGGAACGGTGATGAACTTGGGACGGATGTTCAGCTTGACGACAAAACTATGACTGGCAGGAGTGGCATCCACATTGTCCGACTTGTCCTTGGCACGGACTTCGACGGTATGGGAACCCTCGCTTAAGTCTCGGAAGGTGACCTGCTGTTGCTGGGAGAAAGTAGACCACTCACCGAAATCCAATCGGTACTGAAACTGCAGGGAGCCCACCGAAGGATTGTTGTCAAAACCATCCCATTCCAGCGAGAGAGAGCGAGAGTTGACGACCTTGGGGGGAGTGCCCACGAGAAATGTGTCAGGAGCGACTGAGAATGTGTTGAAATGAAAATGAGCGGGCTCGGCTTGAATGTTGCCTGCCATGTCCTTGGCTTTGAGATAGAAATCGTATTCTCCATCTTCCGGTGTGGTGATGGTAATCCCATACAGCTCGGACTCCCAGTTTGCCCAGTTGAGTTTGTCCAGGCTGTGGGTAAAGAACATCTTTGAGGAAATGTCATCCTGACCTTCCCATTCAATGTTGAATCGGGGCGTCGTGATCTTTGGATCAGTCGGTGAGAGGATCCGTGAAGTGGGGCGATGCTTGTCCGTGCGCATATACTTGGCCACCATCTCATCGTCCCGCTGCTGAACCCACGCAAGATGAATGTCTTGGCCTGCCTGCGCAATTCGAGGAAAGCTCTGGAGTTTGACCATGGAGACAACTTCAATGGGCTTGCGTTCTCCCACTTTGACGCTGATTGAAACATTCTGAAATGGCTCAATGGGAGTGAGAACTTGAACAATCTCTCCTTCGGTGCTCAGCACCTGATCTAACATGGTTCTGGTGGGAATCGAATCTCTGAGTTTCCAGTTGTAGTCCCATGTAGCGCCATCGTCATTGCTCTCCATGAAGAGCACGGACTGCTTGTCATCCCAGCAGACTCCGATCCTGTGATCCGCCGTTTCATAAGCAGAGAAGACAGTGAGTGCCCCAAGTGTTTCATGAACGGTTTTCCGTGCTCCAAGGAAGGATTTCCCCTCATTGAGAGAACGGATCGCCTGAATGGATGAACGGACGACATCTCTTTTCTCAATAGGAATGACATTCAACGCAGGGTTTTCGAGGTAGCGCTCAATCAGTTTGAAGTCCAAAGGAGACTTGGAGAGCACTTGGCGCTGATCCAATTCGTACCAGATAATCACAATGCCCCCTCGGATTGGGAGAATCTGGGGACGCATCCCATGCGTGGTTGTCTCGGCAAGGTGAATGGGTGCCCGCCACGTCCGTCCTTGATCCGAACTTTGCGTGTAGAAAATCTGGTTGACGACTTCCGTCGCAACCGTCATCGGAGCAGACCACGCCAGATGAAGCACCGAGTCCTTGAAAAGAATGGACGGGAACCGGGAGCCTTTGGCATCTCCCGATGCCAGAACCGGCTCACTCCAGTGCTTGCCGTTGTCCTCGGAACAGATGCAGAAAAGACCTTGTTTACGATAGACAACAAAGATCGTCTGATCTTGCGCAGCGATTACGGCGTCTTCGATATCCCGTGCTCCAGGCGTTAGGGTAAAAACCTCACTCCATCCCTCAAGAGCGTCAACCCGTGAGATAGCAACAGTCAGTCCCAGCAGCAGGAATAGCCCCGCCAGGACGGGATACCCCAGAGCGGCTGTTTTTGTTCTCTTTTCGTGCGACATTGCCTCACACACGCCTTGTCTGTCTCCTTCTATTCATTATCGTTCTCCGGATGATCTTTCTTGATGTTTTCCGGAAAAGTCAGGTCGGTTCCCTCAAGTCGAGAGGCACCCCACCAACTGATACAACAGTTCCTCACCCGACTGCGAACTTGTCTTGATCCGTTCGTCCGCAAGTTCCAGCAATTGAAGCATACGGCGGAGAGGCAGCCGTTTCAAGTTTGGAATTTTGTCCCTCAAGTTCCCGATCTGGAAGCTGGAAAGACCCAGACTGCTTCTGATCTCATCGTCCCGCTTGCCTTGATCTAAAAGTGCCAACAAACCCAAGAGCATCCGAATGTGCTTCGAAAGCCCGAAAACCACTTGTAGAGGACTGTCCAGGTGCGAGAGCACGTCCTTGAGCATGCGAAAAGAGCGTTCCCTGTCCGCCGAATCCAAGGCATCGTAGAGCAGGTAGATCGGCTCCTCGGCGCTGTCGGCCACAAGCCGTTCAAGTTCGGATTCGGAGATCGGTTTTCCTGGGGTGGCAAACAACGCCAGTTTCTCGATCTCGTTCAGGATTCCCTCCATGGAGCCATTGGTTCGAACGACAAGACTGTCCAAGGCCTTCGGACTGAGATTGAGATTTGCTTTCTGCACACGTTCAGCCACCCATTGCTCAAACTGATAGGGCTTGAGTGGCGAACAGTTGACTTCACAGAGTTCCTTTGAGAGAAACTTAGCCAGTTTTGTCCGACCGTCCATCTCGGAAGAACACAACACCAGAAAAGCGTTGTCGGGTGGGCTCTTGACGAGAGAAGTCAGTGCCGCCAAAACTTTGTCGGCAGTCGAAGCGGTCTTGGCAAGTGCCTCCAGATCTGTCACAACGACGATCTTCACATCACCAAACAGGGGTACAGTACAAAAAGAGCTGATCGCTTCCGCCCAGCGATCCTTGGCGGAGTAGTTCTCGCGTTCCGCAGAAGCGGAGACGTTCTTTCGAACCGCCTCTTCAATCCGGTCGAGAGCCGTCCTGACATGATACCCTTCCGTGCCGGTGAGGTGGTAGAATGGACGAACACGCCCTTCTGAAGAAAGAGGCTTAAATTTCAAGAAATCCATGCGTCACCACTTCAGCAATGTCAATGTCACTACATGAATCAAATGCATTTAGGAAAGGGTACAGGTACCTTTCGTTGTTTGCACTCTGGCTACCAACCTTCAATGACCCGGCTGATGACGTCTTCGCAGAGCCGAGCGAGAATCAGAGTCTGGCGGTCACGGCCAGGAAGAGTGGATAGAAAGTAGACTCCCCCCTCGGAGAAGGTCGTCGGTTCCATGATGACTTCGCCCGTTCTCAGGTCGCGCATCGTCAGAACAACCGACACGTCCACGAAGTGGGATATCGTACGTCCAGCGGCATTTCGTTCGCCTGGACTGATATCGTATTTGGAGATATGGCCTTCCAAGACCGAGTCGGCGTCCTCAGGGTGGGAGACAACCTTGAGCCGACCGTCTTTGACAAACTCCCTGATCAGGGTATCGGTCACCTGCTCTTCCACCCCATACTCCATCGTCTGATTCTTGATGTATGGAATGTAGACGGTCTGAATGCTTTCGGGCAGAACTCGTTCACCCAGAGTGAAACAGCCGCCAGCAACTCCCGCCAGAAGCATTACTACAGCAATGGTTCTCTTCATGATTCAACCCTCTCGTCGCCCCAAACAGTTTTCTTGGGAGTCGAAACACCCATTCTCAATCCGATCCTGTAGTCGGTGCGCCAGTGCAGCCGATCCAAACTCTGCCGCCTTCTCTCTGCGTCTTGTGAAAAGGAAAGCCGGTGCTTCCCTGCGCAGGAGCTACAATGCCCCCGAGACGGCGAGCACAGACGCACTCTCAAGATAGAATAAGACTACCACAGAACAAACCGAAGGGGAATAGATATGAATAAAATCAG
>JAKQFZ010000785.1 GCA_029558215.1 Candidatus Omnitrophota bacterium | reverse complement strand
ATGGGCGTCTTGAGCCAGTGCGCAAGCATGCCCGCCGTGCCCTGTACGCTGTGACACAGTCCGCTAATCTGAATCTTGGAAACCCGCTGCATCGCTCGACACAGCATTGCCATCGGGTTGGTATAGTTGAGCAGAATGGCATTCGGACAATAGCGTTCCATGTCGTTCACGATATCCACCATGACGGGGATGGTTCGAAGTGCTCGGAAGATGCCACTCACACTGCGTGTGTCACCAACATTGGTGTCAATGCCGTATTTCATGGGGATTTCAATATCGTGACGCCAGACGTTGACACCACCAGCCAGAATCGTGCAGAGAACAGCATCCGCCCCTTTGAGCGCTTCCTTGCGATCCAGAGTGGCCACAACTTTCGCGGGGTAGTTTCCACGCTGAACGATGCTTTCAACCGCTCGTTTGGCAAAGTCCAGACGCTCCTTGTTGATGTCCATGAGCGCGAGAGTCGCATCCCGCAGAGGCTCGAACGTAAGGACATCTCGCACCAGTCCCCGAGTGAAACCCAGACTACCCGCACCGATAAACGCTATCTTCGCCACAGTCTTCTCTCCTTAGTCAAAGAAATCTAACGATCCAAGGCATGACGAATCTGCATGCCAAGGGTTCTGAGCTGAAATGGTTTCTGAACAAATCCGTTTGCGCCTGCATCCAACAACGCCTGAGAGGCGGCGTCCAGTTCATACCCACTGCAGATGAGCACCCGAATCTTGGGACGACACTCCCTGAGTAGTGGGAAAGTTTCCGTTCCACCCATGACGGGCATCCCCATATCGAGAAGTGCCACATGGATATCACCGGCAAACTCCTGCGCGATTTCGATCGCCTCACGACCGTTGCGGGCGACCAATACCGAGTATCCAAGACACTCCAGAATTCGGCGCGTGACGTCAATGACTGCGTCTTCATCATCAATTATCATGACGGTCTCTGTCCCTGTCAGGTTCTCGGTCTTCGGTTCGGTTACGCGACGAATCGCGGCTGTCGTCGCAGGAAGATAAACCTTGAATGTCGTCCCACGACCTGGCTCACTGTAAATAAGGATATCTCCTCCGTGGTTCATCACGATGCCGTAAACCGCTGCGAGCCCAAGCCCTCTGCCCTGAAACTTGGTCGTGTAAAATGGTTCAAAAACATGAGACTTGATCTCAGGCGACATACCTCGACCCGTATCTTGAACCGAGAGATAAACATAACGTCCGGGGCGTACACCGTGGTAGTGTTCGTCAGGCTCAATCTGAGTGTTTCGGGTGGTAATGGTGATCGACCCGTTGCCCTCAATGGCTTCAACCGCATTGATGCAGAGGTTCATGATAATCTGACTCATCTGCGCGGGATCGGCCTCAATGTTCCACAGTTCCGGTTCAACGTCCTTCTCTATGACAACGCGGGGCGGAAAAGCTCGAGACTGAAGTTGCAGAGTCTGCTTGACCACATCGTTGAGGTTCAGCACACGCAGCTCATATTTTCCACCTCGCGCAAACGCAAGCATCTGCTGTGCCAGATCCCCTGCCCTCTGAGCCGCTTGCGCGATGCTGTCGATCATCTCCAAAGCCTCACGACTTCCGAAAAACTGCATTCGAAGCAGTTCCGCATTGCCTAAAACGGCAACCATGAGATTGTTGAAGTCATGGGCGACTCCACCAGCCAGGGTGGTCGTGGCTTCCATTCTGGAAG
>JAKQFZ010000774.1 GCA_029558215.1 Candidatus Omnitrophota bacterium | reverse complement strand
CTCGGCAGTACGTCGATTGGCTCATTGAACGTGAGAGAAAGAGAGGTTCTGTATGACATACTCACAAATGAAAATGCTCATCAACTTCATCAAGCTCTGCATCACGGTGGCAACCGGAAAGAGTGGGTTCCTTGAGAATGAGGTGGTGAAGAAGAACGAAGCGTGGTTGCTCATGTCCTGCGGGTATGAGCGGAAGTTCTAAGTTCCGAACCTTTCCCCCTGACAGGAAATGGACTGACGAATTTTTCAACCGGTATAACAAGCAGTCCGATGAGAAGTGGGGGAACTTCAACCCTTCCTACCTTTTCGACAAAGAACCCGATGAAGTCAGAACGCGGAATGTAGCCGCCCTAGTATCCCAAGCGTGGGATGTGTGGCGGGGATGGATACGATTGCTTTTTAGACTGTAATACAGAACCTCAGGGGTGGGGACGACGGGGGTAGGTAGCTCAACCGGTCCCTACTTAAACCGGCTCCTTTCCCTGAGAAATATTCAGACGAGTCAAGTGACCGAAAGGAGATTGGATGAGTATACGAATCTTTGACATTGAAACGGATGGGTATGACCCAACCCGTATTCACGTTCTCGTCATCAAAGACGTTGACACAAATGATGTCCACAGGTTTCGGCAGAACGGGCGAGAGAACTCCATCCCGCTCGGACTTCAGATGTTAGCGGACTCTGACGTTATCGTCGGACATAACATCATCAAGTATGACCTGTGGGCAATCCGCAAACTGTACCCGAACTGGAAGACCCGCGCTAAAGCCTTCGATACTATCGCCTGTACCTATCTCATCTGGACCAACATCCGTGACATCGACATGGCGAAGGCCAATCGCGGGGAGTTCCCGAAAGACTGCATCAAGAAGCATCACTTGAAGGCGTGGGGCTACCGGCTCGGCATCTTCAAGGGAGAGTTCGTAGGGCCGTGGGAGAAGTGGACGCAGGAGATGGAAGACTACTGTGTCCAAGACGTTGAAGTCACCCATGCCCTGTACCTCAAGATAGTCGAGAAGAACTACTCTCAAGCGGCCTTCGACCTTGAGCATGAAGTCTATCCTCTCATCGCAGAGCAGGAGCGCAACGGCTTCATGTTTGACCGAGCCGCCGCAGTTGAACTGTATGCGACTCTGGTCAAGAAGCGTTTGGAACTGGAAGCCAAACTCAAGGAGTGCTTTGAGTGGTGGTTCCGGCCCGGCGCATCGTTCACTCCGAAGAAAGACAACGCAAAGAAGGGTTACGTTGCCGGGGCGACCATGACGAAATTGAAAATCGTGGAGTTTAACCCCCGGTCCCGTGACCATATCTCAGACCGTTTAATGAAACTTCGGGGCTGGCGTCCGACATCGTTTACCGATGGTGGCAAGCCTGAGGTCAACGAAGAAATCATCGCGGCCCTGCCCTATCCCGAAGCCCCGCTTATCGGGGAAATGCTGATGATTGAGAAGCGTATCAGTCAACTTGCAGAAGGGGACCACGCGTTACTCAAACACTTCAACGAGGAAGACTGCCGGATACACGGCGGCGTACTCGTCAACGGAACCGTGTCAGGACGGGCGGCTCACGTCTATCCGAATCTGGCGCAGGTTCCACAGCCGCGCTCACCGTATGGCAAAGAGTTCCGCGCGCTGTTCATCGCCCCTGAGGGCATGGTCCTCGTGGACGCTGACGCATCAGGGCTTGAGCTTCGAATGTTGGCACATTACCTCGCCAAGTATGACGGCGGGGA
>JAKQFZ010000749.1 GCA_029558215.1 Candidatus Omnitrophota bacterium | reverse complement strand
CTCCACAACGCTCTTTCTCAACGGTCTTAGTTTGCCCGGCGTAGCCGGAACTGGCCTCGCCGAAGGCGAGACTGGCCAGGCGGAGCCTGACTGGCCTGCGCCAGCAGACTGGCTTCAAAACCGACTCCTGCCGAAGGCAGCCTTGCGACCCTGCAAAATCTTCGCCGCCGCATTCTGATTCGGAGGACGGTGGACTGTTGACGGTTGACCTGAGAGGTTTCCTGCGAATCTTCTCTCTCTCTCTTCTCTCGTGAGCGTAGCGAACCTCTCCACAACGCTCTTTCTCAACGGTCTTAGTTTGCCCGACGTAGTCGGAACTGGCCTCGCCAAAGGCGAGACTGGCCAGGCGGAGCCTGACTGGCCTGCGCCAGCAGACTGGCTCATTTTGCCTCCTGCGAATCAGCCGATAACTAACTCGACCAGTTCCTTCCCGTCGAAAACTCGTATCAAGTGATTATTCGTGTCGGCTATGTACAACAGCCCGCTATTGTATTTGACATCGTTCGGTTCGAAAAGACCGAGAGTAGAGCACTTTTCTCCATCCAGTGTGCAGGTTCCCTCTCCTAGATTCTTGATTATCGTCTCGACACGCCTGATTCCCAGATCAATCTTTCTTATCGCGTGATTGTAGGTGTCGGCAATGTACAGAAATCTACCATTGCCGTGAATGCCCAGCGGATGCTGGAACAAGGCCCTTTGGAGGATCCCGTCGATATGACCGAATGAGAAGAGTCCGCTCCCGGCAACCGTGTGAACCTTTTCCGCTCCGAGATCAACATACCTTATCCCTGAAACTTCCGAGTCGGCAACATAAAGACTCCTGCCATCCAGGTATATTCCGCTGGGCTGCGCAAAATTAGCATCACTCAGCGAACCGTCTACGATATTCTCGGCCCCACTGCCTGCGAATGAACGAATTGTGTTCTCCTTCAAATCAAGTCTCCAGATCTGGTGCATTCCGGCCATTGCTATATAGAGGTACCTTCCGTCTGATTGGAGATCCCATGGGGAGTTAAGCCGCGCCTTAGATGCTTCACCGCTGAAATGCCAGCTAAATCCCTGA
>JAKQFZ010000745.1 GCA_029558215.1 Candidatus Omnitrophota bacterium | reverse complement strand
CCAGGGCAAACGGAATCAGTAACACCAGCAGACGCAGGTCAAGCGACTGCCGGAGGGATTGCGCAACGGATTGAGCCTTATTCATTTCCATCCCCGTGACTTGGCAGGCATGGAGACCTGCCTCCCCGTGGATATCCCCTGTGGTTGCCCTTCGTCACCATCCATGATGCACGGACGCTACCGAGGCCGGTTACGCGTGTCAATGGAAGGGTGAGCGCCGCTTGACGATTCCCACACGACCGCGCATCATTCTCTGGTAAGTCGAGCAACTCCAATAACAAGGTGTCCCATGAACGCCACACCGCCCACGTATGACCTGATCTCTTCGCTCCGAATCCTGTATCGACGGCGATATTTGATTGTCACCGGGACTTTCCTGGTTACGGTGGCTGTGGCCGTGGCCAGTCTGGTCTGGCCTCAGACCTGGCGAGCAGAGAGTTTTATCCTGGTCACAACGCCGGAGTTCAAGAACAAGTTGACTCTGCTTTCCCGGCCCCTGGACGTTGTAGCTTACCGAAGCCTTCTGGCCGATCAGGCGATGCTTTCCACCGTATTGGAACGTCTGCGTTGGATGAACAGCAATCTTCAAACGGTCCTGAATGACCCCGACAAGAAGAAGATCCTGCTGGAGAACCTGGGCCTGAAGGAAGATGAAATCGACAATTACCGGCTCATCGAACGAACAAATCTCCCCAAACTGGCCAGGGTGCTATTCGAAGAGGCGCAAGAACTTCATGCGGAAGGCGCAGATAGTCCGGGATTACAGGACTCTTACGATGACCGGGTGAGACTCTTGAGCCTGATTACCCCGATGAACGCGGATGAAATCGAAGCGGTTGTGACCATGGACCCGCAGTTCCTGGCCGACCTGACCATATTTGATTTGAGAAAGATGCTGTCTGCCACGGTCACTAAGGTAAAGGAAACCAATCTCGAAACGGAATACTCTCCGATCATTGACGTAAGAGGCGAGTTGGACACGGCTGCCGGGGCGAAGATGATTACGAACCTGTGGGTCCGTTGTTTCCTGGATCGTGTGGAGCAGATCGTCCGTCAGGAGATTCTGAACCGGACAGACCAGGTGTCGGAGCGTGCCAGGGAGATCGATGGGCAGTTGCAGAAAGCCTACCGGGCGCTTCATGCTCTGCGGGCGTCCTCCGCCGTGGATGACCTGAAAGCGGAACTGGCCTCCAAGCGGCTCCTGTTGTACGGGGTCGCGGAAGCCCGCTCGGATCGCTCTGAAAAACAGAATGAGTTCGATCTGGAAGAGGAGAATCTTCCGTTTCTGACAGAATCTCTGCGTCATGAGTCACTGGCTTCGTTTGAGATGCAACCCAACTACCCGGATGCGCTTCTCCCGCAACTTGCAGGAACGGAGAGGCTGCTCGAAGAAAAGAAGGCATTCTTGAAACAGTTGGAAAGCGGTGAGGTTGCTTCGGAACGAACCGCTGATCTTAAGACCAACCTGGCGGCGGAAATC
>JAKQFZ010000741.1 GCA_029558215.1 Candidatus Omnitrophota bacterium | reverse complement strand
GAAGGTGATTAAGAGTGAGAACAAGTGGCTGGAAATTGTTGTTCTACTGATCCCAACGCACAACGACAGTCCCGAGGAGATTCAGGATCTCTGCGGTTGGGTGATGGACAATCTGGGCCCTGATGTTCCGATGCATTTCACCCGATTTCATCCGACATATCGCTTGAAAGATGTCCCACCAACGCCACCTTCGACGCTGGAGAAGGCGCGCGAGATCGGTATGGCGAAGGGACTTCATTACGTCTATGCCGGCAACGTTCCGGGGAACCCGGGTGAAAACACCTACTGCCCGAAGTGCAAGGCACTGCTCATTGAACGAAAAGGCTTCTTCATCATCTCCAACACTTTGGTCGGTGGCAAATGCCCCAAGTGTTCGGAGCCCATCCCTGGTGTGTGGGCATAGCCCATGTGCCCGCAGGTGCTAACCTGCTCTCGGGAAGCCAAACTCCGGAAGAACCGATTTCTTTCGCGAGCAAGCGTAGTGAAGGTATGTGTATAGCCCACGTGCCCATGTGCTAACCTGCTTAGCATGACAAGTCAGGTGCAGTCTCTTGGGAGAGAAGAGTGAACGAGATCGGATATGTGTCCATGAATCAACCATCCTGTGCTCGTGGCAGTTGGCGCGAGGTTTTTCTCGTTGCATACCCGCTCATTTTGAGCAGTTTCTCCGCAACGCTTATGCATTTCGTGGATCGGCTCTATCTGTCCTGGTACGACACGCGCACCATCGCTGCGGCGATGCCGGGTGGCATTCTCAGTTTCACCATGGTCTGCCTTTTTATGGGTACAGCCCGTTTCACCAATACTTTTGTCGCGCAGTTTTATGGTGCCAAAGACTACGAGCGCTGTGCGGCGGCAACATGGCAAGGTGTCTATTTCGCATTGTTTGCCGCGGTCTTGATTCCACTGACAAGGCCTTTGGGGGAACGAATCCTCACTTGGGGCAATCATTCAGCAGAGATCCAGGCCATGGAGCGTCTCTATTTCCGAATTCTCCTCTATGGGGGCGGACTTGAAGTACTCAACGCGGCATTTTCATCTTTCTACACCGGTCGAGGCAAGACGCTGGTGGTGCTCTGGGTGACACTCATCGCCAATGCCGCCAACGCGGTGTTGGACTACGCCATGGTGTTTGGACGTCTTGGTTTCCCAGAAATGGGCATCAAAGGCGCGGCGCTGGCAACGGTCATTTGTTCGGCAATCCCATGTGTAATCTTTATGGTGTTGATGTTGGGACGTGAGAACCGACGTCTCTATGCAACAACACGATTTGTGTTTCGAAAGGATCTCTTCTGGAATCTGATCCGTTACGGAGTACCGTCGGGGTTTAATCTGTTTCTCGACATCTCTTCTTTCACCTTGTTCGTGATTCTGGTAGGACGTCTGGGTGAATCGCAACTGGCCGCATCCAACATCGCGCTGAGCATCAACACTCTGTCGTTCTTTCCGATCCTGGGGATTTCAATCGCCACCAGCACGGTTGTTGGTCAATGCATCGGAGCACGGGACATCCGCGCCGCGCAACGCACACCGTACTCCGCACTGCGTCTGGCACTCACGTACGCAGGAGTGTTTGCCCTGCTTTTTGGATGTGCGCCCGATGCGTTCTTCAGACTTTTCGCACAGCGCTCGGAAGGCGGGATTGCTTTTGAAACGGTGGCGAGACATGGACGCTATCTCATGCGGCTTGTGGCTTTGTATGGTCTCTTCGACGCTCTGAACCTGACCTTCTGTGGTGCACTCAAAGGGGCAGGAGATACACGATTTGCCATGTGGGTGGGACTGATTGGCAGCTGGTTGTTCTTTGTTCCTTGCGTCTATGTGTTGATCCATTTCTTTCAGGCGAACCTGCTTGCCGTGTGGGGATGCATGACGATCTATGCGATCTCTTTGGGCGTTGCTTACTTCGTTCGATTCCGCATGGGACAGTGGAAATCCATAGATTTAATCGAGCACTAGCCGATCGCTGCGTGCTCTGCTGTCTCATGCAGAGAACGATCCACGCTTGCTGATCTTTGTTCTCGTTTGGACAGATCATTGATGTGTTTGATCACATCGAAGACATGATTTCATGGGTGTCTCATGCAGGAAGAGTTGATTGCGATTGTGGTGCGTTCTGAAGTCACGTGTTGTCCTTCGAGATCATCACTGCGTGCTTATGATCGCTGAGAAAGGCTTGTGATGGGCTTTTCAACGATCGATCACGCACGGCACATGATGATCTGGTGACCAATCACATTCGGATGCACAAGAAACTTTTTTCATCAGAAGATCAATTTCATGAAAAAAATCATTGACATTCACAATCGGCTCTGATAATCAAACAACACTAGGGGTTGTGGAATGACAGCTGCCTGAACCGAATAAGTTGTGGAGTGGCGGTCGAGAAGAGACAGAGCGAAAAGAGAAAAGAAGAGAAAGCCGATTCACCAAAGGCAGGGACAAGCGGGGCAATGAATCACTGGAAACAAATCACGGATATCATTGACGGACATCAGAGATTTCTGATTGTCAGTCATCAGTATCCAGACGGTGATGCCTCAGGTTCCTGTCTTGGACTGCTTCACTATCTCTGCTCGCTCGGAAAACAATCACGATGCGTCAACTGCTCCCCGATTCAGAAAGTGCTCGAGTTCCTCGATCCGGAGAGAGTACATCAAGTTTACGACAAGAATACTTTTGACTGGTCATGGCCCGAGGTGGTTTTCATCCTGGACACCAGTGATGTGAAACGTCTCGGCCCGGTGGGTGATGATCTTCCATGGGATCGCGTGATCAGTGTAAACATTGATCACCATCGGTCCTCGTCAGAAGCAATTCCGGCATCCGTCAGCCAAGTGGATGCGGAGGCGTCTTCCGTTGGAGAGATGATCACCGATTTGATTCTTTCGTCCTGCCAGACAATTCCTTCC
>JAKQFZ010000706.1 GCA_029558215.1 Candidatus Omnitrophota bacterium | reverse complement strand
TGTCGAGGGGAGTTGCGAGTACCAGGGACAGCTCCGAAAGCAGGGCGAGGCATGGCCGCATCTGCTCATCGAGCAGAAGTATCCAGCGCCCCTCCGGCTTGCGGACATTGCGGACTTCACGCTTCGTCTGCAGTTCAACGTGACAAAGTGCCAGGTCGCACCCTCTCTGACCGTGAATCCAAGTCTGCACACGGCGCAGATTTCCGCTTATTGGACTGTGCACGACATTGATGAGCAGGGTCGTTCCCGGGATATGATCTGGCTGGGAGTTCCTCTGTTTGATGCTCGTTTCGATATTCCACCGCCTCATCATGCCCTTGATGTTGGTAAGGACGATGCCACGCTCAAGTTCATCTATCTCATTGACGGACATGAGTTCTGGGATGAACCAATTCGAGTGGGCAAATGGCATTATTTGGAACGCGACATCAAGCCTTTTCTCGAAGGTGCACTCAGCAAATCGAAGAAGGAAGGACATTTGCTGGATGCAAGCATGGATTCCCTGGCACTGACATCTTTCAATCTAGGGTGGGAGGTTCCGGGTCCCTACGATTGTACGGTTGAAATCCGCCGATTGGATGTTGTTACGACGAAACGGTAGCACTCATGATACAGCGTGCATCCTTTCGGACGCCCTGAGGATCTAAGGCTGATGCCGAGATGACCCGGCTCCGGCAGAAACGCAATTTGCAGAAGAGAAGTGAATATCTTCTGTACTGCCGTGTAGTAAGGATCAGACTGCAATTGAAGAGGAGATCTCAATGTCACAGGAGCACAACACCATTTCCTGCACAACCACTTGTCGTACGGAGCCGGAACTCCGAGCGTGGAGAAAGAGACTGCTGAGACGTGCGATGTTTCTCTGCATTTTAGGCATCCCAATTGGCTTGTTGATGAAACTGCCGGCAGTCTGGATTCTGGGGGCGATCGGGGTTGTGGTTGGATGGGTGAAACTCAAACAGATGGGTTGAAGTGGGTTGCGATGATGCTGCTGAATCCCTGAAAAGGAACGAAACTCCTCTTCCGAGGGATTTGCGATAGATATAGTACAGTGCCAAGTGTCATTCTGAACGGAGCAAAGCGGAGTGAAGAATCTCTCTGATTGCACCAGCCTTATGTTGGGAAGAGAGATTCCTCACTCCTTCGCCAAGCCTCAGTCGTTCGGAATGACAGTCTCCGCCCTTGTGTAACTGAGCCAGGGTACCGTTAGCGTTTTATTGACTTTGAGTCCACGCCTTAATATCATGTAGTAGATGACATCATCACGCGAGAGGCGAATCCTCAATGAACGAGGCACGTCTCTTTTGGTGTTCGTATGTCTCAGGCTTCAATGGAGTCTGTCTGAAGCAGGAAGAGGTCGTTACAGAGAGACATGAGTCTTTCACTCCAGCGTCGGCTTGTCCTGAATTTCTTTGTGGTCAGCTTGGTGTCCATGCTGGTCGTCGCTTACATTCCGCTGACATCCTACAATCTTGTGCTTGAGGAGAAGAACAAAGCCATCCTGGAAGAAACGGCGACGGATACCGTTCGGGCGATGAATGCTCGACTGTATGAAGCCATTATGCTTGCGTCGCAGTTGGCGCGCGATGAAGCGTTCATTTCCATCTTCCGCTCAGAGACAGCACCGTGGTCAAATCTGGAGGAGCTTCAGAAGATATATTCGGTGCCTCTGAAGCCCAGCAGCCCGATCTCCATTGTTCAGAAACTGGAACCTCACGAGACAACGCTGCTTGAGGTTTCTCCCGATTCCCAAAGGCTGAAGAATCCGAATGTGCCGCAGGTGCTGGACTATGAAGGTTTTCCAGCCGCGTCCCGATACGTTCTTGGACGGCTCGAAAACGTCTATATGCAGAAAGCGGATCTGCGCGTCAAGATTGGGGGCGTCGTGGTCGGAGAGCCTTTCTCCGAGCGCTCCCTGAAGAGCATGGTTGGAACCACCGATGTTGAGGTTCAGCTCATTGACGGAAGCAACAAGGCGTTCATCAACCACCTCAGACCCCAGGACAAGAGACGCCTTTTCGAAGAGAAACGAGTTGCCTATCTCTCCAGCGCCACCACCCAGGGCACAAAACTGGTCTATCAAGCGCGACTGGTGCCTGTGGTGAACCAACGGGGCGAGGCCGTTAAGATCATCGTGTTTCGTCTCCAACAACCGGCATCCCTGATGGCATGGAGCGAGTTGAAGACCCATTTTGGGGCTTCGATTCTGGCTGGAATTGTGATCGCGCTCATGACGGGATATATGGTCTCTCGAAGCATCTCGCGGCCGGTGAGAACCCTGGTTGCCGGTGTTCGAGAGGCATCGGAAGGGAATCTGGGGCAGTATATTGTTTCAGAACGTGAAGATGAAGTTGGTGAACTGGCAAAGAACTTCAATGTGATGACCGAACGCCTCAGAGCCAGTCTGCGGCAGTTGCAGGAACGCGCTCAGATGATCGAAGAGAAGAATGTCATGCTTCAGCGCGCCCTGGATGAGTTGACGCGGATGCGGGACTACATGGAGAACATCCTCAGTTCCATCAAGAGTGGCGTCATCACGATGGATCTCAAGATGAACATCACCACGGCAAACTTCGCGGCCGCCCAGATTCTTGGCATCTCACATATGTCGCTTGGGCCTGCGCGGGACTGCCTGGACGCCGCCCTTCTCCAGATTGCCCGAGAAGGCCTTGCGCGTGGGCGAACTTATGGCAGTTTGGAAGTTGCCCTGGAGCGAAATGGAGATCGGCGGGTACTTGACGTAAGTACCTCGCTGCTTCGCGAGGGCACCGAGACCATTGGAGTCGTGCTCACATTCAAGGACTTGACCGAGATCAAGGCTTTGGAGGAGCAGATTCTGAGGCAGGAACGTCTGGCGGCACTGGGACAACTGTCTGCCGGCGTGGCTCATGAGATCCGCAATCCCCTTGGCATCATCAAAGGTTCTGCCGAACTACTCAAGAAACGCTTCTCTCACCTTCCCGAGGAAGAAGGGCTGACCGAGTTCATCATTGATGAAGTGAAAAGGTTGTCCAAGGTTGTCACCAACTTTCTTGAGTTTGCACGACCAAAGGATCCTCTGCTCCAGCAGACGGACATCAATGCCGTGCTGAACTATACAGTGGATATGATCGAAAAGCAGCCCAACGCCGGCCGATTTCAGTTTGTGCGCGATCTGACTCCCGAACCGCTGACGGTGAATGCCGATCGAGAGCAGTTCCAACAGGTTTTCATTAATCTTATCCTGAACGGTATGGATGCCATGCCGGATGGGGGAGTGATTGCCGTGCGTTCGCGTGTCAGTGTTCATGAAGGTGGTCCTGTTGTGGAGATTGAGGATCACGGAACAGGAATTCCCAAGGAAGATCTGGAAAAGGTCTTCAATC
>JAKQFZ010000700.1 GCA_029558215.1 Candidatus Omnitrophota bacterium | reverse complement strand
ACAAACGCCTTCCTTTCTTGCAGAAACAAAACTCGCTGTGTCCGCTGAGATCATGGTGGTCAACTCCTTGGGAAGTATCCAACTTGACCATCCAGTTAATCTCGACAACTGATCCCACAGTCTGCTCCTTCCAAGTGACCCCCAATTACCCACATATGGGTGAAAAGATCCCAACCTTGCACTAGACTATTCTACCCCCCAATGGCGCTCTGCAAGTATTTCGCTGCAAGGTCAAGACCCGCTTTCATGGCAACGTCTAGTGCCTGCTGGCCAGCACCTTTAAGGGCACTCAGCAACTTACCGAGATTGCCCTCTCTAGCGGATTGCTGAGCCTCGGCGACCTTTCCAATCACGATATCGCCGTTGTCTCCGCCCTCTCCTTGCTTCAGCCTGTCTCTCAGGGCACCAAGCTCTTCAATTAACTCATTCCTCTTGGCATTATCTCCCCAAGATTGCATGAGAATCATCTGTGAGTTGCTGCCCGAGTTTGGTCCTTGATTTCCTACCTGTGCCGCATTGTATTGGTCTCGCATGCATGTACCCTCCTGAACATTACTGATCGAGACAGAGATGCTCGGAAAAGACTGTAGGGGACAACCCACTTCACGGTCCCTATCTCGCTCAGCAGTCCTCATATAGTTTTCAACGAGTCGCGCAATCTTCGTCTGCACGACAGTTCCATTATCAAGTTCATGTCGGAGTTCCTTGTCAAGATGAAGAATGGACGGCCCGGCGTCGGTTTCGCCGTAGTACCTGTTGGACGGAAGAACGCTCCGCTCGGAATACGACACAAGTGGCTGGCTGGTAAGTTGATAAATAAGTAGTTGACATACAGATATATATGGATACAGAGTTACCTCGAATGCGTTGTGGTTTACGATTTGTAGGGGCATGGCACCGGCAAATCCTGGATTAATATAGTCACCGGTACAATGAACGGAGATGCCAAGCCGCGCAAGCCTGCTTCTTCCTTCAACTCGCGCGCTGTATTTGTCGCAAACGGAGATCTGTTCGTAGACTTGTCCGAAGACGATTTCCTGGGGCCCGACAGCTATGGGAGTTCCTTCGTCCAAGTATTGCGCATCCAGAAAGTCGTTGACACATTCCAAGTCCCTTATGTCGAACGTTTTCACATTTCTTGAAAAACGCAGGACTCTGTTACCCAATCGCAGGTCCACCGAGGCTGGCTGCACCTGACGGGCGAGATCAAAAGGATGGCTAGGCTCGGGACAGCCAAAGACGATTTCACCCTTCGATATGGCTGCATATATCTCTCTGTCGCTCAATTGCATCTGTGCTCAGTCCGAACTCTCTTGAAACCACGCCCGAATGTCCCTGACAGCGAAGGTTCTATCAGCGTTCTTGTCAATGTCATGGGCCACCAGAAGCCATTGCTCCTCCGGATGCCACTCATTCTTTCCGAAGACAATCTCCTTGGGAACGATATGCCTGACCGAAGTTCTCCCCTTGTAGTTTGTATACACGATTGAGATGGATTGCTCGGCTTTCATCGGACTTCTCCTTGTGTGTCAGCTGACAAGACCATAGCGACCGAGCTTCTCGCCCAGTCCGTAGTACTCTTTGCGACAGTACGCTATAGGCATAATACGATCATATTGTATCTCCGGGCTTATACAGTCGGCGTCGGCATATTCATGTTTCACCAGCCCAATGAAGGTATGATGAGATCCAAGCTCCAAAACGCTGACCACGTCACAGAAGAGATGGTGTTTGCACTCTTCTATACACGGCGGATACCCAGGAACCAAGGTGACCTTCGTAAGCCCGTTTTCCGCAAACTTATCCGTGGACTCTCCCGAAGTGTTGCCGCACCGATCAACGGAATGAAGCATGCCTTTCGTTGGAATGTTTATCGTGAATTTCAGGGAGGCCTTCAGAATGTGATAGGAGAAGCGTTCCGGCCTGACTGAGATGTAGACCGTTGGTGGAGAGGAACAAAGGATCCCGGTCCAGGAGACTGTAAGAACATTCACCTGTTGTTCGAGACAGCAAGTTACGAGAGTGACGGGCACGGGATAGAGGCTGGCCCGTACGTCCGCCTTGGGCATTTTCTCCTTTGTCGGCATGTCAATATCGCTCCCACGTCCGCGTGCCAAACACGCATGACGGCTATAGCGTACGGGCTAAGCGGTCTGGTTGTCAAAGACTGCGCACGAAGGCCAGGGACTCTGGCCGTATCACTCACGAATGAGCGCAGTCCCGTGTTTTCCGGTAAGTAATCTCCGAACGAGGTTTACCGGAGACGAACGTATGACGCTGCTGCGCGAAGTGGTCGAGACCTTCATCCGCCTGGTCAAGGCGGAGATTGCCCCCAATGCCGTTCTCGTCCCCCCGGACGATGTGTTCGAGGTGCCCAGGGTTCCGAGTCTTGTCCTGCAAGGCCCCACGCCAATCGAAG
>JAKQFZ010000685.1 GCA_029558215.1 Candidatus Omnitrophota bacterium | reverse complement strand
CGACGCTCTTCCGATCTACTACTTTGCAACTGTTTTCACAGTGGTTGCACTGGTAGAGCATACATTTTTACTCGCATATCCATTGAAATATCATCATATCATTGACAAAGTGGTTGCAGATGCATATTTTGAGGTACAGGATGTTGCAACCATATTGATGAGACTGTGAACATGAGTGCTAAAATCAAGCCAGAATCGAAGAAGTCACGCAAGGAATTGACAATCTACCGCAACAAATCGGGGATCTTCGACCTCTGGTACTACCACCCGGTCACGGGCGCCAGAAACAAGACTTCCACGGGAACACGAAATGAGGTCGATGCACACAATTTGATGCTGAACTTCGATCTGGATGCCCACATCCGCAAACAAACACGAAAGAACTCCTCGGCTCGCGCCGCGAAGGATCAGCCTAAAGATACGACTTCTGCAACTACTGGTGCAACTACCGCCATCGATGTTCCATCACCCTCCGGAGGGATGATCCATCCAGACATGACGGTTGAGGCGTGGCTGATGTACGACGAAGGCCACTACGACAGTAAGAGTACGAGGTCGTACTTCCGGTCAGCGTACCGATCATTTCTCAATGCCATTCCTCGAACCACGATTGTGTCGGAACTCACACCAGTCCAGGTCAACCAGTGGAAGGAATCGATGAAGACAATGCCTGTCGCACACAACTACTACGTGATCGTAAAGGCATCGTTCCAGCGGTGGGCACGTGCGACGGACAAGAGAAATCCGTTGGATCGAGTGGACACACCAAAGCCTCAGAACAAGGGACGGACGAACAAAAGACAGTATTCGTGGAGTCTACAGGAACAAGAAGCGATCCTCAAAGCGACAAAGGTGTTCTATGACAGGCAATGGAGAAAGGACAATCTCCGAATCTGCTTGTATCCGGTAATCCGCATCGGCCTTAATTCAGGTATGCGGACTGACGAAATCCTCCATCTGAGGTGGACCGACATCGATTGGAGGGCTGGGACAATGAAGGTCATCAACGATCCGTCCCATCATCAGACAAAGACCAGGACCGAAAGAACCCTCAAGATGAGTCCGGAACTCATTGCTTTCCTTGGAGAGCACCGGATGAAACTCGAGATCGAGTGGACACAAAACCGTGGCATGAACGAGGGACTACGAGAGCGAATCCTGCGTGAGTTCCCTGACCTCGATCCAGAACATGAAGGCTTTGCCGCATTTGTTAGGCGCTACTACAACACCATGCAAGACGTTCCTGATGAACAGATATTCACACGTAACCGGAAACAGAGCGACCTCGTCGTAAACTTCCGGAACATGAAGATCAGGGAATCCAGCATCAGCCACGCTTTCCGAGATTTCATGGATAAAGTCGAGCTCGAGGAGATCACGCAGGACCGAAAGGACAAGATCCTCCTCTATCACACGAGACACACTTGGGGAACGGTGCAGGTTGACAATGGCTGTAACTTGATCGATCTCATGTACGCCATGGGCCATTCATCAATTACAACCAGTCAGCTATACCTGGAACCGAAGGTGATGAAAAGCGTAGTCGGCATCTGAATCTCTTGATGATGGCCGGATAGCGGAGATACCTCGAGATCGTTCGCTGAGAGCTTCTCGAATACTTCATCTGAACGAATCATCATCGTGTCACCCTTCTCACTTCACTGTAGAACCATTACTGGGGAAAGTCCCCAA
>JAKQFZ010000684.1 GCA_029558215.1 Candidatus Omnitrophota bacterium | reverse complement strand
GACTAGAAGAGGAATGTCTACCGGTAGACCGTCAGCTTTCAGCTCGCGAGGATTCCATAGAAACACTCTGGCCAGCTCCACAACATTCCCAAGAAGTGATCAGTGAGACGACGCGAATGGAGCCGAAGCTCCTCCAGCCTGAGCCAGAAGTTCAATCGACTCCGCCTATCGGGCTGGAAACGGGAGAGAGTACAGCGCTGGGCAATCAAGAAGTCACGGAGGAGATCGTTGAGCCCAGAACTCCGATACGTCAGCCGGTAGCTCATCAAGAAGAATGGCAAGACGCAGGAGCATCAATTCGCTTCGTCGAGGAGCCGAAAGCTGCCCCGGTACCTCCCATGTCCCCCATCCCCGCTGAGACACATGAAACCAATCGACCGTTTTCTTCTGCTGCTACTGCTGTTGATGTGCTCTTTGAATCGTCCACTGATCCCAGAAAGACAGAGACAAGACAACGTCCAGCAGAGACCGTATCCGTATCCAATCGAAAAGTCGGCTCCATCTTCAGTCCAATCGCCACCGGCCTGGGAGGCTTTATTCACGCATGCTTCTCAACGACTCGCTCCATTGTGGCGACTGCGATTGGGTTCATGGTGGTATCTGCCTTGGTTGTCGCATTGGTCATCGGGGTAATTGCGTTGACATGGGTGATTATGGAGGAGCCGCCGTCCCAAACTTTCCAAAGTTTTACGACCATTCCCCAGCAAACCTTGTCGGACTCCAAGAAAAATGGATATCCGCTCTTGCTCGGAATAGATGCCGCAGAAGGACAAGATCCGGAACAGGGAAGCAGTGTGCCGAGTTCGAATATAAACGCCGGGAAGGCCGCGTTGACATGCTTCGGCAGTCCGGTGGGTACGGGAGAACGGCCACACGCATCGGCCGAGGTTATGAAGAAATGGTTTCGTGGACCAGATCCAATCGGTCAATTCAAATCTCAGCAAGGTACCATCAAAGGATTGGGGAACGAGCATCAGCTCTTGCTTGATCGCTATGGGCG
>JAKQFZ010000633.1 GCA_029558215.1 Candidatus Omnitrophota bacterium | reverse complement strand
GCAGGGGGGATTTTCGGGAGAGCATATCTCGTCCGCATCAGTTGATGGGTTGTCACTCTCTCAAAATCCCCACAGATCCACGAACCATTCGATCGTTCGGTAGGGTATCTCGGTTGACGATCTTCAGCTGGGCACCGCAGGCCCGGCAGGAGTGCCCGTTCAGTCCTGAGGCATCCACCTGATATCCAAGACGGCGGATGACGACTGCCCCGCAACTCGGGCAGGTTGTGTTGGAACCCTTTTCACTCTGAAGATTTCCGAGGTAAACCGAAGTCAGTTTCTCCCGAGCCGCATCCCAAGCCCAATGCAGGAACTCCGACGGTGTGGCTTCCTGTGTGTAGCGGTGCTGAGGAAAATAACGGGAGAAGTGGAGTGGAATGTCCTTGTCAATGTCTGCCACGAGTCCGACCAAGTCCAGAATCTGCTCTTTCTTGTCGTTTTGTCCCGTGACAATGAGATGAGTGACTTCGACATGTGTCTTGGTGCTGGCATGACGAATGGTCTCCAAAACGGGTTTCAGCCTCCCGCCGCAGAAGTGTTTGTAGAAATCATCTCGAGAAGACTTCAGATCAATGTTCATTGCATCCACAAAAGGAAGCAGTTCTTCCAGCGGCTCCGGTTGAATGTAACCATTGGTCACCAGCACTACCTTGTAACCTTTCTGTCTCAACTGCGGTGCCGCGTCCATGATGTACTCATACCAGATCGAAGGTTCATTGTAGGTAAAGGCAACACCTATCGAGCCGTTTTGTCCCGCCGCTCGAACCAACTCTCGCACGGAGAGATCCTGCGTGGGTGGTTTGCCCTGGGAAATACGCCAATTCTGGCAGAAGGTGCATGCGAAGTTGCATCCAAACGTCCCGATGGAGAGGATATTGCTACCCGGATAGAAATGATAGAGCGGTTTCTTCTCAATGGGATCGTTGGCAATGGCCGTAATCTTGCCATAGGTATCCGTGACAAGTTCAAAGTGCTCCACATGACGCACCTGACAACTTCCGTACTCACCCTCCTTGAGAAGACAGGCACGCGGACACAACAGACACGCGATCGTGTCGGCATTGTGAACGCGATACCATCGTGCCTTGTGACTCATCGTTGTCTGCCAGGTTTCCCTTCAATCTCCAAAATGCCTTGCAGTTCCTTCATAAACTGATTGGCGTCCTTGAACTGCCGATAGACCGAAGCAAAACGAACGTAGGCAACCTGATCGGTCTTGCGGAGTTCTTCCATGATCAGTTCCCCGATACGAGTCGAGGGAACTTCCTTGTTCTCATCGGAATGCAGTTCCCGCTCGATGCAATCGGCGATTTCCTGAATCTTTTCCTCGCTGACAGGCCGCTTCTGACAGGCCTTTCGGATGCCGTCTGTGATCTTCTTGCGTTCGTACGGCTCACGCCTCTGATCACGCTTGATAATGGAGAGTTCAATCTCCTCCGCGCGTTCATAGGTTGTGAAGCGCTTCTGGCACTCCAGACACTCCCGACGACGCCGGATGGCAAGGCCGTCGTTCATGGAACGCGAATCCACGACCCGGTCGTCATCTTCACCGCAGTAAGGACATTTCATAGAAACCTCCCTTGCTCCGCCACGTAGATCTGCTCCAAGACGCACCACAATAATTAGTGCGTTCTGCATTTTATAGTACAAGATTCAGTAGACTGCAATCCAGATCGAGTCGAGGGAGACAAAAACAAGAGTTGCCAGCTGAGTGAGTACGGATATAATCTTCCCGTGCAGTTTTTTCACAAAGGAGATTCAAATGGCGAGCATTCCCGACCTGAGAGGCTCCGAGGAGACATTGGAGCAGCTGTTGTCCATACCCTACCCGGAAACCGTGGAGATGATGAAACGGCTGGAGGGGGATCTGCTGATTCTTGGGGTTGGCGGGAAGATTGGACCCTCGTTGGCCGCGACAGCAGCCAATGCCTGCGCCAAAGCGGGTGTTCAGAAGAGGATCATCGGTGTGGACAAGGTTCTGACCGCCGAGGTCACCGAACGGTTGACGCGCCTTGGCGTTGAGACTCAGCTGTGTGATCTTTCGGAATATGAACAGGTTAACGACCTTCCAAGAGTTCGCAACGTCATTTTTATGGCGGGGCGAAAATTCGGGCAGGTCGGTTCCGAACCGCTGACCTGGTTGATGAACGCTGTCATTCCCGGAAATGTCGGTCAGGCTTTTCGCGGCAGTCGCATCGTGGTCTTTTCGACTGGTTGTGTTTATGAATTGGTCTCCACCGACGGCATCGGTTCCTTGGAAACAGACCGACCCAAACCGGTGGGGGAATATGCCAACTCCTGTCTGGGACGCGAACGGGTCTTCGAGTATTACTGTTCCACTTTCAAGACGCCTGTGCTTCTGTTTCGTCTGAATTATGCCGTTGATCTGCGGTATGGTGTTATCGTGGAAATCGCCAAGCAGGTCTATGATGGAAAGCCGGTTGATATCACAGTCAACGCGGCCAATGTCATCTGGCAGGGGGATGCCGTCAACAGGGCTCTGTTGTGTTTGGAGCACACATCATGCCCGGCGGCAATTCTGAACATCACCGGACGACAGACACTGAGAGTGGATGCCGTCGCGCAGCAGTTTGGCCAAATCTTCAGAAAGACCCCTTCGTTCTGCGGCTCCAACTCCGGAAAGGCCTATCTCAGCAATGCCGACCGTTCTTTCCGGCTTTTCGGTCTGCCCCGAGTAACGGAGACGCAGATGATCCAGATGGTGGCAGAGTGGATGAAAACCGGTGGCGCGATTCTGGACAAACCGACTCATTTCAATGTGACGGACGGACAGTTTCTCGACGGTGGGGGGAAAGCATGAGCCGGACTGTGATGCAATCGCTCAGCAAGGGTGTGGTGATTCCTGCCTGTCCTCTGGCGTTGGACGCAGAGCGGCGTTTTGATGAACGTCATCAGGTGGCGTTGTTCCGCTACTACGGGGATGCCGGTGCCGGTGGTGTTGCCGTCGGTGTGCACACCACGCAGTTTGAAATTCGAGAACCACGCTTTGGCCTTTTCGAACCGCTTTTGCGACTCGCCTCTTCCGAGTTGAGTGCAGTCAGCGATCGAGTGGGCAGGGATTTGATCAAAATCTCGGGAGTCTGTGGCAAGACCGATCAGGCTGTTCGAGAAGCATCCTTGGCCGCATCTTTGGGATACGACATCGGCCTTCTGAGCCTGGCTGCCTTGAAGGATGCCACCGATGATGAACTCATCGCACATTGCAGCCGGATTGCCGAGATCATCCCGATCATGGGTTTCTACCTGCAACCTGCCGTTGGGGGAAGAGTGCTTTCTTATTCCTTTTGGAGAAGGTTCGCTGAAATCGAGAACGCCATCGCGATCAAGATCTCACCCTTCAATCGCTACCAGACATTCGATGTCGTCCGCGCAGTTGCTGACGCCGGCAGAGAGCAGCCGATCACCCTCTACACCGGCAACGACGACAACATCGTCATGGATCTGCTGACTCCCTATGTCTTTCGGACAAAGGAGGGTTTCACGACCGTTCGAATCAAGGGGGGACTGCTCGGCCAATGGAGTGTGTGGACGAGACGTGCTGTCCAAATGCTCAACGACATTCACGCATTGGTTGACAGACAATCTGTCGTTCCTGCGGAGTGGCTGACGAAGAACGCCGAGCTGACCGACGCCAATGGGGCGCTGTTTGATGTTGCCAACCGCTTTGCCGGATGCATTGCAGGCATCAACGAAGTGCTTCGAAGGCAGGGACTGCTGGCGAGCAACTGCTGTCTGAGTGAGCATGAACGCCTCTCTCCGGGTCAAGCGGACGAAATTGACCGAGTGTGCAAAGCCTATCCGCGGTTGACCGACGATGATTTCGTTGCCGAGCACCTTGACATGTGGCTTGCCTAGCCTGAGACACTGCATCGGATAGCCTGTGAACCGGGAGAATGCCATCATGAAATCCTTGCTGTGGATCCTCTTTCTGTTGTTGTCTGCTTCCTCGCGAGCCTTTGCCTTCCACGGTCATCAAGTTCAGGAAAGCGGCCTGCTCCTGAGGATTGAGGAACTTCCTCGCATCACGCAATATGATGTGCCTGTTGCTGTCCGTGTGTTTCTTGAGAACACTTCTGACGCTCCTGTTTCAGGGACGGTGACCGTCAAGGACTTGGTGGATGAATGGAGAGTGAAGGGAAAGCCGTCTCGTCACTTTCAGCTTTCACAGGGAGCCTCGTGTGAACTGCATTTCAGCATCCTCGTCGGCAAAGGGGCATTGAGTGCCCTGTATCCGATCCATGCCTATGCGTCGTTCAAAAAGGAATTAGAACAATTTTCTGTCCACGCCGTTCGCGTTGTTCAAGCGGAGTTTCCCGAAGCGGACAGAACCCATGACGTTGCTCCCCAGCTGCGACCGATCGTCATTCCTGATCAAGGAAGCCTTTCATTGCTTCGCTCTAAGTTTTTCCGTGTTGCCTGGCGATATGAAAACCAGCCCCTGCGCTACAAGTCTCTGGGTTGGGATGGCAGGGATGCTCAGTCGGATGCCATGTTTTGGACTTCTTCCGCCGTTGAGAGAGGTGGGACTCGAACTGCCATTGCCATGCATCCGCCATATCGGGGTGGCACTGGTTCAGTCTTTTGTGATTACCAGCTCCGATTGCCAAAGATAACCCCCCTCGTTCTTGACTATGCAAATGCCATACGAACCCACCATGGGACTGAACCGCCGAGTGATGGTGTCACTTTTCGCGTTTGGGCGATCACGGGAGAGACTGAGCACCTGCTCGATGAGCACCATACCGATTCCAAGGTGTGGGTGCCTCGACAAGCCGATCTGACGAGATTCGCCGGTCAGGAGATCGTGCTGCGATTGGAGAGCCATCCAGGGGCGGATCTCAACACGGTCTGCGATCTGTCCTATTGGGCGGATGTCTGCGTGACTGCCGGAGCGGCTGATCTTTTACCTTCCGAAACAGCACCCTTCTCTGAACGCGCAGAGGCAATTTCAGAAGAGGCCGTTCGGACTGCACGTTCCACATCGGGGACAGCGACCGAATCAGGCATTCTCAAGAAACAGGAATCAACCAATCGGTTCTCATTTGCAGCGAATGCCAAGGATGGTCTGATCGTTTTTGTCATTGAACCAGGACAAAGGGGACTTCTTGATGGTTGTCTCGCAGTGGCCGCACCAAATGGAGCATCGGTTGTCTTCAATGGATTGCAGATAGTCGTTGGGGATCAGCCTCTGCAACAGGGATTGTCAGATGTGCTGTTGAAAGCCTTCAATCTGCGGCGCAGCGCCAGTCGCCTTGTTGCCGATCATCTGCTCCGCGACCCCCAGGGTGATTTTCGCCTGAAGATCGTTCTGTGGTTGGAAGGTGGTGGGTTGCGCCTTCGCACAGAGTGTTCACGACACATTTCAGATATTGCGCTGGGACAGACCAATGGCGCTGCAAAGAAAGTGTATTGGGGACATGGTTATTGTCTCGTTGAGCCAGAGCCTTTCAGCATGTCCTTTGGCGGGCACACCCTTTCCACAAGCCACGTCGGGTTTGATTTCGAATCGGGGCTTTCGGTACTGCAGGCGTTCGACAATCCACCGACTCGTCTCGATGTGTCTACCAGAGAAGGAATCCACGCGCTGCACTCCACCGGGAATGCGACCCTGACTCTGGTTGCTGGTGTTCACGGAGCGATGAATTGTGCTCTTCAATACCGCAATCTCTATGACCGTGCTGCTGCCTCCGGAGTCATCAATCTTGCTGGTCGCGTTGGCTTTGATTTCTGGGGTGGTCACTATGCTGACATTGAGCAGGAAATGAAACGAATGGCGCAGTATGGTTGTACGGATGCTGTGCTGACCATACACAACTGGCAGCGTTGGGGATATGACTACCGATTACCGGATGTCTTCCCGCCAAATCCGCGCATGGGTACACTCGAAGAGATACAGCGCCTGGGAAAGACCTGCCGCGAAATTGGAATCCTCTGGGGTCTTCATGACAACTACATTGACTTCTACCCTGACGCGACTGGCTACACGTACGACCAGATCACTTTCACCCGCCATGGTGCGCCAGTGAAGGCGTGGTTGAATGAAGGCATGGATGCCCAAAGTTACCAGTTTCGCCCAGATCGAATCATGCCTTACGTCAAAAGGAACCTGAGGCTCGTGAAGAAGCATCTTCAACCGACGCATTACTTTCTTGATGTCTTTGCGTCCATAGGGCCTTTTGAGTACTACGACCGTTCAGGAAAGTTCCACTCCAACGTCGAGACTCGGGATTGCCATGGTCAGGCCTTTGCCTGGATTCGAAAATGCCTTGGTGACAATGCGCCCACCACTTCGGAAGCCGGACACGATCAACTGACAGGCTGGCTTGACGGTTCCGACTGTCAGTTCCTGCGAATCACACCGCAGGCAGAACGCTTCGGTCTTCATCTTCCATGCCAGGACTGGGAGCGAGTTCCCTGGTTTGACGCTGTGTTGCATGACAAGTTGATCCTGCATGGAGTGGGCTACTCGGATCGATTTCAGGCGAACCTGTCGCGACGTGAGCATGGAATCACCAGCGATGACTACATCAGCGCTGAAGTTCTGACCGGACATCCCATGATGACTGACGTCGGGTGTATTGGCGCTCAGGCGGTTCGCAAATACTGGTTACTTCATGGCATTGGCCGAGATTTGGCGATGCAGAGAATTGAACGTGTTGAATTTGCCGATCAAGATATCCACCGACAGACGATCCTCTGGGGCAACGGCACGACCGTCTGGGTGAATCGCTCTCAGCAAGACTGGATTGTCGAAGGCCATGTTCTCCCACCGTGCGGCTACTACGTTCGAGGCAACAATGTCGAAGGTGCCGTTGAGAGAATCGGCGATGTCGTCGTTGAGAGAAGCATCGGCGCAGACGGATGGTTCTTCAATTCCCGAAACAGTAAAGATCCCAACGCACTTGCGATTACTCCAGCGGTTGAGTCGTTCGAGTACATTGGACAGAGGCAGTTCAAACTCACTCTCAAGTGGGATGTTCAGCAAATCGTTCCTGCAGGTTTGATTCCCTTCGTCCACTTTCTTCCGCAGGGAGGTTCCAGAACAGGCAAAATCGCGTTTCAGGGCGATCACAAGCCTGAGATATCAACTGAAAAATGGACAGGCGTTGTTCTTTCCGGTCAGAACAGGATCATCCAGGTTCCCTCCGCTATTGAGGAAACCTGTTTTGACGTTGCTGTCGGCCTGTTCAAACCTGGAATCAATGTGCGATATTCCCTGAACGGGGAGGAAGTCGAAAACTGTGCCTATCGCGTGGGCGTTCTGCATCTGGACATTAAGAATCAGGAGATCAACGTGATCCGATTCGAGCCAACACCTGCTCCACAAGCGACTCAAGAGCGAGACGAGCGCTCTCCGAATGCGTCCGTTGATTTTGGGACGGTGATTACCGATGGAGCGCTTCGGATCACGCCACAACAAGATAGATTTGTCGTCACACCACTTCCCGACAGCCCACCGTTCTCTGCTGATTTCCATTTGGCGAGTATTCTTTCTTCGGAAGTCCCTGAGAACGTCCTTGTAGAGACCAAAGACATGGAAGGCAGGACGCTTCACGCCGAAATGACGCCAGTCAGCAATGGAAGACTCAGCGTGCACCATCAGGGCGGTCAGGTTCAGTATCAGGTTTCGCGTGTGGACTGAGTGTCATTGGGAGCCCTTCTACTTCGCTCAGGACGGGCTCGGAGCGACGCTACCGAAGCCCGCTGTCTGGTTGTTCCCGCTTCGGCAGCGTCGCGGAGCCTCTGCAACCGACGCATACCTCCAACCCCGCCGTAACTGAGCCGACACTTCGGTTGGAGGTAATCCCTTGACAACGTCTGGCACAATGACTAGCTTGCCTGAAAATCAGAAACGATGGAGCGAGGTAATATCTTGAGCAACGAAGTACAGGAGTATTTTGAGAGGCTGGCGGCGAGAATCCGGTCGGCGAGTGATGTGGATAGCCTGAATCGGTATCTCAATCTGTATTTGAAGGAAAGCAATCACGACAGAAGGTATTTCCATTTCAGCGTTCAGGCCTCACAACAAGAGGGGCGTGTGCAACTGACGGGTGAGGTTCAGTATCCAGAGCAGATTGAAGGTCTTGTGAGTCTGTTGAAGACCTTGGGGTTTGAGACGGAGAATCACGTTGCAGTGCTTACAGAAGGCACTCGACAGGGGGACAGATACGGCATTGTGAAAGTCCCCTTTGCTGGCTTCTATGTGGAACCCAACCCTGAAACAGAGCAGGTGACACAGGCGCGATACGGAGAACGGGTGCAGGTGATTTCTGGTCCTCGTGACGGGCACTACCTCGTTCGAAGCCATGATGCCTACTTGGGTTGGGCGTCCTGTGAGTGCTTTGAATACTGTCCCAAAGACCGTTGGCTGACCTGGGACAACTGTCCGAGGGTTCGCTTCGGCACATCCTATGATCACGACGGAGTGACTCTGCTTGCCAACACAGAGTTGCCCCTTCGCGACAAGGATCAAGTGGAATTCCCCGACGGGGCCCTGCAGGATCTTTCTCAGATTACCGGTTCCGGTGCACAGGTGGAAAGGCTTCCTTTCGCCGCGACATCTGCCATCCGCGAGAAAATCATCGAACTGGCGCGAACCTGGCTTGAGACCAAATATGTCTGGGGTGCCAGAACCAATCAAGGCACAGACTGTTCCGGTTTTGCGCAGTCCATGTATGGTTTCTGCGGCATCTACCTTCCGAGAGATGCACGACACCAGTTCCTGGTTGGCCGTGTGTGTGGAGGGAGGGATTTCATGCAGGCGCTTCCCGGAGACCTGCTCTTCTTCCTGGGACGTACCGGAGTCGTGACTCATGTGGCGATTTCTCTGGGCGACTATCGCTTTATCCATGCCGGAGGCGGTCGGGTGCATGAGGCCAGCCTGAGTCCAAACGATCCGGATTACCAGGATCAACGCGCCCACACATTCTTCTGCGCCAAAAGAGTCATTCCGGCATGATCGGAAGCCTCAGGCAGTGTTTCAGCAAACCACTCAGTTGCCAATGGTTTGCTGCTGATACCGACTCAGAACGCGGGCTTGACGACTGGGGCTATTCCCATTATCTTTCCCGATGGTGCGCCAAACAGGTTGGCGCTTTAGGTGTTGTACGGAAGGAGTCCAATAGCGTGTTTCGAAAAGTTTTCTTTGTACTGATAGCATTGTGTCTTTTGGGAGTGTCTTATTCACAGGCACAGGGTCAGCCATTCAAATGGGGGGTTGTTGATATTGATCGAATTCTTGATGAATACAAATTTGTGGCGCAGGCATTCAAGAAGTTGGAGCAGGACTACACTCGTGAGCAGAGCGTTCTGGATGCCCGAGCGGATGAGATCAACCGAATCGATAAGGAAATGCGCCTCAAAGATGAACTGACGGCTGATGAGTCCTCAGACACCAAGAAGGGCAAAGAAGAAAAGCTGAAAGCAGAGACGCTGGAGTACTTCCGTCGTGGCCGTGAGATGAGCGAGAAACTTGAGCGCAAGAAATCCTTTCATATTCGCAAGATTCTTGAGGTCGTTGGCGCAACAATCGAAGACTTCGGCAAAAAAGAAGGCTATCAGGCCATCTTCAAGCGCAACTTCCTCGCCTATGTAGAGGAGAACTCACCGAACGATGTGACCGATAAGATCATCGCTCTTCTGAACGCGGCTCCAGTGCCTGATCTTGCGAAGATTGAACAGGAGTTTGAAGACTTTTCGAAGGCTGAGGCGGCAAGGGAAGCAACCGGTTCGAAGACTGATACTTCAGGGATTGAGCAGTCGCCCACGTCCGGCCGAACTGCACCGTAAAGCCGAGGGAAATTCAGACTGTTTTGGGGGTAGACTCCTCTGAATTCGGGGGAGGTTCGGGAGTCACTGACAGGGAGATTAGAGGATGCCCGTTTTAACCACAGGTGAGCTGGCACAAGAGCTCGGTGCCATCCTGGAAGGGGACGCTACCGTTCCCCTCTCAGGCGTTTCGGGCATTGTGGAGGCAGATCCCGGAGATCTCTCTTTCATCCACAACCCGAAGTACATTGACAAGATCGCTCAAACACAGGCTTCGGCGCTCATTGTTCCGATGACTCTTGAGACCGATTTCCGCCCCATCTTGCGAGCGGAAAACCCTTATTTGACTTTTGCCAAGGCCATTTCAATCCTCGCTCCGGGACGCCAACTGCCTCCCCCGGGGATTCACTCTACGGCGGTTATCGGACAGAACGTTTCCATCGGTGAGGGCGCTTCAATTCAGGCGCACGTGATCGTAGAAGAGGGCTGTTTCATTGGGGATCACGTCGTGCTTTATCCCATGTCGTACATTGGTGCGGGCAGCGCCATTGGAGATGAGAGTGTCATCCATCCGCGAGTGACGATTGGAGAACGGGTGAGCGTGGGTGCCCGAGCAATCATCCATCCCGGGACAAGTATCGGCAGTGAAGGGATGAACAATGGAGATCAATCCACAAATCCTGCCCTTTCTGTAGAGATTGGTGATGATATTGAGATTGGCTCCAATGTCGTTGTTGCCAAGGGCAGGAGCGAACCGACCCGGATCGGCTCTGGCACCAAGATAGACAATCTGGTTCAAATCGGTTCGGACGCTCAGATCGGAAACTGCTGCATCATTGTTGCCCAGACCGGGATCGGGGAGAATGTGGTCTTGGAAGACGGAGTGACTCTGGCGGGACAGGCATCCATTCGTCCGGGCATCCGTGTTGGCAAAGGAGCGACTATTGCCGCGCAGAGTGTCGTAGAGACGGACGTCCCGGCAGGGCAGGTCTACTTTGGCTTTCCTGCCAAACCGCATGACCAGGAGATGAGAATCAAGGTTTGCGTCAGCAAGTTGCCGAACCTTTTTAAGACAGTCAAAGAACTGGAGAAGAAACTGGAGAATCGTCCCGAAGGGTCAACCTAAGCAAGGGTTGTTTGCTCCAACAGGCAGACATCGAACAAAGGCCAAATACACCTGGGCAGGACAGACACGTTCAGTAAAGACGACAGACAACGATGAGAAAACAACAGAGCATCGCCGGGCAAGTCAGCCTGACCGGAGTCGGTCTCCACACGGGGAACGCTTCTACGGTTACCTTCACGCCAGCCGAGCCGAACTCGGGTTTGGTCTTTGTACGGGTGGATCTGCCCGCAACGCCGCGCATCCCCGTTCATGCAGACTACGCAAACCCAGAGGAGAAACTCCATACGGCGCTGAAGGTCGGCGACGCTGAAGTCAAGACTGTGGAGCATGTTTTGGCAACGGCGATTGGCTTGGGCATTGACAACATGGAAATCCATGTCACTTCCAACGAGGTCCCGATTCTGGATGGGAGCGCAAAGCCTTTTGCTGAGGCACTCGTAGGTGTGGGATTCGTGGAGCAGGACGCGCCCTGCTCGACCATGGGCATCTCGAATCAGATCTCCTTGAGTGAGGGGGATATCTCCCTTACGGCCACTCCTGCAGACCATCTGGAACTGACATTCACCGTGGACTATCCCAATTCAGGGATCGGGCGTCAGACCGTGTCCTTCGCGATTACGCCTGAAGTGTTTGAGAAAGAGATCGCCCCAGCACGAACCTTCTGCTTTCGCAAGGATGTGGAGTTGATGCGGGCTGCCGGTCTCATCAAGGGTGGAAGCCTTGAGAATGCGCTGGTCATTGATGATGACGGAACGACCAGTCAGAGCCTGCGATATTCTGACGAAATAGCGCGTCACAAACTTCTTGACTTGCTTGGTGACCTTGCGTTGGTGGGCAAACGACTTGAAAGCCACGTGCATGCAGTCCGATCGGGACATGCTTGGAATGCACGCTTTGCAAAGAAAATTCTGCAGGAAGTGAGGATGAAGGCTGTGGGTAACTGGCCACTGAAGGCACCGTTGGACATCGAACAGATTCGGGCGATTCTGCCCCACCGTTATCCCTTTCTCTTCGTGGATCGTCTGATAGAGGTCAACGAGGAAGGAACCAGAGGCGTTGGGATCAAGAACGTGACGCTGAATGAATGGTTTTTCCAGGGACATTTTCCCAACAAGGCCGTCATGCCCGGGGTTCTGATTCTGGAAGCAATGGCGCAGGTCGGTGGAATCATCCTGCTGGCAAAAGAGAAGAACAGGGGGCAATTGGCGTTTCTGCTCTCCATGGAAGATGTGAAGTTCAGAAAGCCTGTCGTCCCGGGCGATCAGCTCCGCCTTGAAGCGGAGATCGTCAAAGAGAAAAAGCGCTTTGGGCGCTGTGTTGGCAAGGCCTATGTGGATGGAGCCGTTGTCGCGGAAGCAGCCATCAACTTCGCCTTGGTTGACGCGAATGAGTCTTAGTCCATTTCAGGAAGGAACCAAAGGATGCCAAACATCCATCCAACGGCAATAGTGGATCCCAAGGCGGAATTGGCCGACGATGTTGAAATCGGCCCCTACTCCGTTATCGGACCTGAAGTGATCATTGGTGCGGGTACTGTCATCGGACCAAGTGTCTTTATCGAGAAGCGCACCACACTGGGATGTCGCTGCAAGGTCAGCAAAGGCGCGGTCTTGGGGACTGATCCCCAGGACTTGCGTTTCAAAGACAAGAAGACCTATCTCGTCATTGGTGACGACTGCGTCTTGCGGGAGTTTGTCACTGTTAATGTTGCCACGTCGGAAGAGAAGCCAACCCGACTCGGAAACAACATCATGATGATGGCGTACTCACACATTGCGCATGACTGTCAGATTGGCAACGGAGTCATTATGGCCAACTGTGCCTCTCTGGCGGGACACATTCACATGGACGATGGGGTCATCCTGGGTGGGCTTGCGGCGATTCATCAGTTCTCCATTGCGGGAAAGTATTGTATTATTGGTGGGTTTTCCCGTGTGACGCTGGATATTCTGCCCTTTAGTATGGCGGCAGGATGTCCCTGCAAAATTCACGGTTTGAACATGGTCGGGCTTAAGAGAAGGGGCTTCTCAAAGGAACGCCTCAGCGCGCTCCATCAGGCCTTCAAGATTCTTCTCCGGAAGGGTCTGTCGTTGCCTGACGCAACCAAGAGGCTCCAGGATGAAATGGGCGACAACTCGGACGTGCAGGAGATCATCGCTTTCATCCAACGATCCAAGAGGGGCATAGCCCGGCACTAGATAGAGCGCGAGAACGCCTAGAAAAATCAGGGGGCACCGAGATGAAGACAAAACGATTTGTCGAGATAGTTGCGGTTTGTCTTGTATGGGTCTGTCTGTCGGCTCAGTCGCCGGCGACGACCTGGGTTGATTTGGATGATGCGGCACACACCGCACAGGCATCCATACTGTTGGGCGAGGCACGAAACAGTTGGCTGGGAGATTCCTATCATCTGGCGGATTTGAACGGCGACAATGTCATGGACATCGTCTTGGGCGCCTACAGACATTCCAGCCCGAACGGAGCCCGATCCGGTCGCGTCTACATCCTCTACGGTCCTGTTGCGGGTGTTACCGAACCGACAACGATTGACCTGGCCAACATTCCAGGGGATCACCTGATTCTTGACGGTGATGCAGCCGAGGAACTCTTTGGGTACTCGATCACAACGGGTGACTTGAATAGAGATCAGGTGCCTGATCTGATTGTCAGTGCTCCATTGGGAACCTATGCACAGATCAACCGTTCGGGAAAGGTCTACGTATTCTTTGGCAAGGCCGGTCAGAAGATCATCAGTGATGCCAAGGGACCGTTGGCGGCTGGCACTGTTGCCGACTGTATCATCTATGGTGCAGGGGCATACGACAGTGCCGGTATGGAGATGATCTGTGCTGACTTTACCAGGGACGGAACGGATGATCTGATCATCACCGCGCCGTTTGGGACCGAAGAAGGGACACTGGCCAATCGGGCTTATGTCTTTTCGGGAGTTCTGGAACCGACAGCGCAGGCTTCCTTCTCTCTCGCCAAGGACTACACTTTTCTGATCCAGAACCTGCCTTTCAATAACACATCAAACCTGAACAATTCCGGACTTGCTTTTGGCCAACTGACCGACGCAACAGACACCCCGTGCCTTGTTGTTGCTGCCAAGGCCGCCGACGTTGGCAGTCTGCGGCGAGCGGGAACCGTGTTGGGCATCAATGCGAGACCTGCCTCTGCCACAATGACCCTCGAGCAGCGTTGGATAGACGTCAACAAGGATAAACTGGCCTTCAAGATCACCGGAGCACGAGGTTACGGTGAAGCCGGAGAAGTGATTCGTGCTGTCAGCTTGGATGATGATGCCACCATTGACTCCCTGATCATCGGTTCATCGAACGTGGATCCGAATCTTGCTGCCACACTTTCGGATCACTGGGGCGCAACCTATATACTCTATACTCCAATCCCTGCGGGAGCGGAGTTTGCTCTGAACCCTCTCGGTGCACCAAGTCCGGTGCCAACTCTGGGCTACAAGAAGTTCAAAGGTGTTGGGGGCTATGATGTTGCCGTTGCCCGCGTTGCGGTTGGCGCGGCAACTGAGACCCTGTACGCCATCTCAAACTCTGTTGCCAGTTCCACGCCGGAAAACGAACAGTATGCCGGTCGGGTCTATCTGTTCTATGGGTCATCCATCGCGGGAGTCACCGATGTGGACATCTCCAAGAAGCAGGCGGATGTGGTCATCTCTGGAGCATTCAAGAACGACGAAATGGGGCGTTCCATTCTTTTCGGACCCGTGGGGGTTGGCGGAAACTTGGCTTTGATCCTCGGTGCGACATTCATGGATCCGAAGATTCCCTCAGAGACGGACCCACGATATGATGCGGGACAGATGTACTTGTTCCCCGCGGCGATGTTCAGTCCGATTCCGGGTGATAGCAATGCGGATCAATACCTGAACTTCAAGGATGTCTTTTATCAGAGCCTTCTCTGGTCAGGGAATATGGACTGGCGGATTCTCGACAACTGGCAGGGTCGTAACGCATTTCCAAGTCCCAGAGCGCAGTAGTGGAGAACGCCGAAAGGCGGACACTCCCTTTGACCCTACTGGTCTCTTGTTTCCATTGAACGCCGTGAAGACGGAAGACCCTCATCCATTTTGGGAGCGTGATGAATCAATCCTCGTCCTGCGTCTATGTGGTTTCGCTCGGCTGTCCCAAGAATCTCGTTGACACCGAACGTGTGATGGCGGATTTGGTGCGTTCGGGTTTCTCGATCACTACAGATCTCGACCAGGCGCGGATTGTGATCATCAACACCTGTGGGTTCATCCGCTCAGCGGAGCAGGAATCTCTAGAGACCATCGAAGAATTCTGCGAGATGAAGCGCCATGGGGATATAGATATTCTTGTGGTGTGGGGATGTCTCGTCTCGCGTCGTCGAGACGCCTGTCGCCAACTAGATCCATCCGGGCTCGTGGATGCCTGGTTACCCGTTGCCGAAAAGGGTGCCGTTGCCGAGGTCATCCGCAGGAAAACGGCCACACTTGTTGTTCCAAATGACCCTCAACCAACGCACCATCGAATTCTGGCAACTCCACCCCATACCGCCTATCTGAGAATTGCTGATGGCTGCGACAACCGATGTTCCTACTGCACCATCCCTTCCATTCGGGGTTCCTTTCACAGCCGACCCATCGAGGAGATCATTGCCGAGGCGCAGACTCTTGCGGACGCGGGTACGGTCGAACTGAATCTCATCGCCCAGGACTCCACTCGCTACGGTCTCGATTTGTATGGAGAGCCGAGGCTTGACGGTCTGCTGCATCAGCTGAGAACGATTGAACCGCTTCGCTGGATTCGGGTTCTCTATGCGCATCCTGCATTGGTCACGGAGGCGCTTGTCAAAACACTTGCGTCAACACCCCAAGTGTGTCGCTATCTGGACATTCCCATTCAGCACGCTTCGGATTCCATTCTCGCGGCCATGAAACGGCGTGTGACGCGCAAACAACTCGAACAGATGGTGGCACTGCTGCGTCGGGAAATCCCCGACATTGTCCTTCGAACGACGGTTATGGTGGGCTATCCGGGTGAAACGCACAAGGACTTTCAGACGCTCCTGCGATTTCTGAAACACGCCGCATTCGATCATGTCGGATCGTTCGCCTACTCAAGGGAAGATGGAACGGACGCTTTTGACAGTCCCGGTCATCTTCCCGAGCGCGAGATACAGGAACGCCTGTTGCATTTGACGGAGCAGGTCGAACTGGACTGCGAAAAGCGCAAGAGCAGGCTCTTGGGGATGACTGTGCCGGTGCTGGTGGATGGAGTCTGTGGGGGCGAAGAGGACTGGTATCACGGCCGATGGGAAGGACAGGCACCGGATATTGACGGTCATGTCTATGTGCAAGGCAAGAATCTGAAGCCCGGCTGCTTCTACCCTGTCGTGTTGACACACTTGGTTGGCAGCGACTACACAGGTGCTTTCATTCGGGAAGACGAGTCTTCGGACTGAGGCAGTCTCGTCACCGCACGGGGGTGGAGATCGCCCGTGTAGCTACAGGCGTTGGTCTGTTCACTCTCCCGAGATCAGCTCGCCATATTCGGGTGACTCGAGGTTTTCAAAGTCGGAGAGCTTCACTCGGACAATCTCCGTGTGTGTGCCCGCGGCAAATGCAATCTCCTCATCTTCCCTGAGCGTCTTGTCTACCAGCATCTTCACGCCAAAAAGACTGCCCAAGGGGGGTATCGCACCGAGTTCGCAGCCCGGAAACAAGCGTGAAAACTCCGACTCGTCAGCCAGTCGAAGACTGTTTGCTCCAAGAAGCTCCTTGGTCTTTCGAAGACTGAGGCGTCTGGATGCCGGAATGACGGCGATAAGGCATTCTCCGTCTACATTGAGCACGACCGCCTTTGCCAGTTCACGACCTTTGACGTGCGTCACCGCTGCAGTCTCCTGCGCCGTGTAAGTCCGCTCGTGAACGATGGAGTCGAACGCAATTCCCTGCGAAGCGAGATAGTCCTTGACTCTTTGCACTGGCATGGTTGTTCCTCCTTTGTCTCCCAGGAAACCGGATTCCGGAGGGTACGGTTTCCTTCTCGAAAGAGCGCCTTGCGGAGTTGGGCATATCCCAGAAGTCCGCAGGCGCTGGCCTGCCCAAATGCGATCCACATTCATAACGATACGTTCCGTAGCGCTGTCCGTCAAGCGAGTGATCGATGCGAGTCGTTGTCGGCCTTGTTGTCCCACGCGAAACATCCTATACTGCCTTTCATTGAACTAATGGAGGATTCTGTCAATGGCCAGAGGCTTCAGCGGCCACCATGGGCCGCCTCAGATGAATGACGACGATGTCAAGCCTTTGAAGATAACCAATGCCCGGATGCTGGGTTGGTTCTACAAGAATCTCAAACCGCATTGGCACAAGGTTCTGTTGGGGCTTGTTTCCATGATTGCCGGCACCGCCGCGGGACTCTTTGTCCCCATGGTGCTCCGAAGCATTTTCGATGATGTGATTCGGGATCACAAGTTGGACATGCTGCCCGGGCTGATTGGGAAATACCTGTTGTTCATGCTTGCGGGTTTGGTGTTTTCCGCGGTTCGCACCAATGTGATGCATCTCTTGGGGCAGAGATTTGTCTACAAGGTTCGCATGGACTGCTACAGCAATCTCCTGCGCCTGGGCTTGAACTACTTTGAGAGCAAGCGTTCCGGGGACATCATGTCTCGAATCAGCAATGATGTTGAAGCCGTCGAGCTGATGGTTGTCCATGGCACCGACGACATTATCAGCAACACACTGCACATTCTGGGGTCGGTCGGATTCTTGTTCTATCTTGACTGGAAGATGGCGCTTGTGGCATTGGCTCCACTGCCTCTCTATGTCGTGTGTCTCATTTTGCTTGCGCGTTTCATCCGTCCGGTCTTTGGCAAAATCCGAAGGGAGTTGGGTGAGATCAACGCCAAACTCCAGGAGCGCATTGCCGGCATTCAGGTTATCAAGGCATTTGCTCGCGAAGAGCCGGAGAAAGCCTTTTTCGACGAAAGCAACCGTGCCTACTGGAAAGCCAGTTCCAAAAGTATCTGGATCTGGAGTACCTGTTTCCCCGCGCTGTCGGTGCTGACGTCCACCGGTCTGGTTTTGCTGATGTGGTACGGTGCCCGCCGCGCCGCTCTGTCCACCGGAGCCAATGTGGTTTCAGCGGGAACGGTTGTGGCATTTCTCGGTTACATGCAGCATTTCTATCATCCGGTCAGTTCACTGGGGCAGGTTCAGAACATCATCAACAGGGCACTGGCGTCTCTGGCGCGCATCTTTGAACTGATGGATGAAAAGCCTTCCGTTCAGGACAAGGAAGATGCCGTTGAACTGCAGAATGTGCAAGGGCGGGTCGAACTGGAGGACGTCACCTTTCGATACGATACGGGGGAAATCGTGCTGCACGACATTTCGGTCTCGGCAGCGCCTGGAGAAGTGGTTGCCATTGTCGGGCGCAGTGGTGCAGGGAAGACGAGCCTGGTCAATTTGATCGCGCGGTTTTACGATCCCTGCAAAGGTCGGGTGCTCGTGGACGGTCACGATGTACGTGACGTGACACAGAACTCCCTTCGGCGCAACATTGGCATGGTGCTTCAGGAGACATTTCTCTTCAACGATACGGTCCGGGAAAACATCCGATACGCCAAACCGGAGGCCACCGACGAAGAGATCATCGAGGCGGCAAAGGGCGCCTACGCCCACGCATTCAT
>JAKQFZ010000615.1 GCA_029558215.1 Candidatus Omnitrophota bacterium | reverse complement strand
TCCGCTTCTAATTAACCACTTCCGTGTGACACGCTGTCACAAAGTAAGCCTTACACTACCTCGCCTGTCGCATGCTGGATCGCCATTGCTGCAATCCTTCTTGTTGAGGACACAGCCCCCATGGAACCACCAATCATGTCTTGATGCTTCACGATATGCCTCAACGCTGCGAGCAATACTGGCACAGCCGCAATTGCCTTTGCATCCTCGTTCCATGACTCACGGTATGGATTGACTTCAGCAATCTGATTCTCTTTTTTGTCTACCACAAGGCAACGAGGCTTGCCCCTCGCCTCATCGCACATCACCTTCCAAGGTTCGACTGTCATTACTCACATTCCTCCATTGCCCTGATTGCGTTTTCCTGCCACGGAGACAAATCGTCTTGTGTGGCTGCTGCTTGACTCAACTGCCTTGGTTCACAATCTTCACAACACACACCAATTCGCAATCCAGCCTCACCAACTCTCATTGGGGTTTCGCATCTTTTACAGAAGTCCCTGAAGTATCTTGAACCAGGAATCCGGTCGCCTCTTTTCAAGCCTTGCTCGTCTCTCAGTGTCACGATGCTGACTCCTCAAAGACACCTACAACACCATCTGTAATGTCCGTAATCTTCTTGCGAACACCCTGAATGAAATCAACCTCCACGTCAGTACGAGGACACTTCATCCATTGTGACAGCGTGTCACAAAACAACATTGAAACCTCCTCCAGCTTGTCTTCAGCCTCCTTGCGGTCCTGAATCATCTCGTTCAGTCTGTTATATGCGCAATCCACTTCCGTCTCTAAGAATCGCACGTAGCCAAACCGACGAAGAAGCAACGCAATGGCTATATCAAATCTGTCCCGTATTGTGTACATCGCCCTATCCTCCCAAATGCGCTGACATTGCATCAGCTAGTGTTTCGTAAGCTTCGTTCCGTGGATCAACCTCGTTGCAGTCAAGACTGTTCAGCCTCTCAGCAACCTGCATGATCTGGTTTGGCATGCCTTCACGATGAAGGACAGCCATAAGTCCCGCACATTGCTGCGGGTTGTCGCCTTGCCTCAAATA
>JAKQFZ010000612.1 GCA_029558215.1 Candidatus Omnitrophota bacterium | reverse complement strand
GGAGAAAGAACAAGAGCCAAGTGGACACTTGGCGTTCCCAGGAGAGCTTCTCGAAGAAGGCTGGGATGAGCGCAAGGGGGCGCGGGCGTCCCGCCCGCGAAGAAGGATCAGAACAGCGGGCAAGATGCCCACTCCCCCTTGCCAGGTGCCCTCTCTTTCCCGTGTGGCAGCCTCTTCGTTGATGGCTGCTTCTCTTGACGTAACACAGGCATTTGTGCCGATGATCCTCTGTGCTCACGTCGTCGGCAGGGACGCCAACGCGACACCTCCTTCACTTCATCGTCCTGCTCAAAACCTAACCAGCTCGAATGAAACAAATATTTCACACCTTCTGAGCCGACACGTGCACCAAGTCGGCATGGCGAGATAGGTGCGAATCTTCTCATCTGTGTTGTCAAGAGATGACTCCAGTTCTACACTCAACTAAGTTCGAAGACATTCATTGCGGTGCGTTCTATGGAGATGGACAAGTCTCGCTCATCTGGACTGTTGTTTTATCTGTGTATTCTGTTGTATGGAGCATTGGGGATAGCACTCCAGGTCTTCCTGCTGCGAAGACTGCTTGCGACGCTTGGTGGCAATGAACTCAGTGTGGTATTCGGCCTGGCGATCTGGCTGTTGGGGGCTGGACTGGGGAGTTGGATTTCAGGCAACAGGAGCAGGTTCCACAAGCATAATTCCACTTTGTGCTTTCTCTCCTTATCGGCTGCCTTCCTGTTCCCCATTTGCTCCCTGTGGAGTCCCTTTGCGGTTCGTGGTTTGACCGGTCATGTGATAGGCCAGGCTTACACTCCTTCTGAAATGCTGCTCTGTTCAGTGGTTCTGATTGGACTGCCCTGCTTTCTTTGGGGTTGTCTTTTTCCAGTGCTCTGTCGAATCGGAAATGCCTTTGGCGTTCAAAGCAGCCGGGTTTTTCTGTTTGAGGCGGTCGGTGCTGGAATCGGTGGGTTGCTCTACACCTTTCTTTTTCTCCCCTCCTTTGACGAGTGGACGATTGCGCTCGTGCTCGTAGCAGCATCGGTCTGCCAGTGGATCGCCATGGTATGGGTGGTACCTGGATGGCGTCATCGAGGTTCTCTCTCTGCTGGTATCCTTGGAGTTGCTCTGCTGGCTTGCCTGATGGGCTCTGTCGGACAGCTCAGAAATCTGGCTCTCGATGCAAATTGGCAGGGCTTTGACGTGCTCGAAGCCAAGGACAGTCTGTACGGTTCGTTGGTTGTTACACAGCAGGAATCTCAAATATCCTTTCATGAGAACGGCACTGTTCTTTTCTCCTATCCCGATGAGGAGTCCTACGAGGATGTGATTCATATTCCACTTCTCCAACACCCGAATCCGAAAACGCTGCTTTTGGTAGGTGGTGGCCCTGCTGCCATCACTGAAGCCGGCCAACATCCACTGGACGAGATTCACTATGTGGAATTGGATTCGAGTCTGGTTTCATTGATCAAACGTTACGCTGCTGGACACGAGCAGTCGGTGCTGGACGATCCACGGGTTACCCTTTCACGTGCTGATGCCAGGAGAGAGATCAAGAACGCAAGACAACGCTTTGATGTCATCGCTGTTTGCCTTGGCGATCCGACCACACTGCAGACCAACAGGCTTTTCACCGAGGAGTTCTTCTCTGAAGCCCGACGATGTCTTGCACCTGGGGGAATTCTTGCGTTCGAAGTCTCATCCGCTGAGAACGTCCTTTCTGATGATCTTGTGAGGTATCTGCAACTGATCCGAGATACACTCTCGTCCGTCTGGGAACAGGTGCTTTGCGTTCCAGGACTGCACTGCCTGTTCCTGGCATCGGATCAGGCAACCGGTTTTGAAACCGACGTGAGCAGGCTTTACGAAAGACATGAGCAGCGCGCTATCCAATCGCAATACCTGTTTTACATGCACCTGCCGGTGAGACTCGATCCAATGCGTCTGCACGCGTTCAAAAGCATTCTGCAAACACCTCATCCACATCGGATCAACAGAGATCTTCATCCTCTGGCTTTCTATCATGCCATGCTCTTGTGGTCGAAGCAGATGCAGCAAGTTGTCTCCAGGAGACTAACTGTTCTCCTGGCGCATCGGGAAGCCTTTCTGTCCTCTCTTGCGGTTGCGACACTGCTCGCCGGGCTGCTGGCCAGAACATGGGGCAACCGCAGAATTCGGACCGTGCTGATCGTCATGGGTTTTGGTTTGTGTGAGATGGGCTTCTCCGTATTGCTGATTCTCGCCTTCAGCGCCCAACTCGGCTACGTCTACAGTCGAATCGGACTGCTCAGCACAGCCTTTATGTTTGGCACGGGGCTTGGCGCTTGGATCCAGACCAGGAGCAGTTCCGTTTCTTCTAAAGCTTCCAGCGTTCTGATCAGGAATTGTTGCTTGTTTGCGGTGATGATTGTTCTGACGCCCTTGGTGATCAAGTTTGGCGAAACCCGTCTTTCAACGATGCTGCACGAAATCGTCTTCTACGCGCTTTCATTCGCGGCCGGCCTGCTGGGAGGTCAGGTCTTCCCGCTGGCTCTGAGGAGCGTGTCTGGCGCACACGGCAATGACGCTGAACCGCAGGCAGGACTCTTCTACGGTGCGGATCTCGTTGGATCAGCCCTTGGAGCGTTTGGCGTCAGCCTGCTCTTGCTGCCTCTCGGAGGAATCTGGATCGTCTGTTTGGGGATGGCACTTGTCTTGGGGATCTGTGTCTGGGTTCAGAGAGTCTAGTCAGAGACACAATGGCGTCTTCGTCATTCGACGATGGGAACCTCTTCCCAGCTCCCGGACAGACACCACTTCATGATCTCTCGCCTGATCTCTCCGTCAAGCTTGTCGAACTGCAGGCCGTAAGCCCACTGGTTGCCCATCTGCTCACATCTCCGGACAATTCCGTTGGCCTCCGCCTTGGACACCTTGGCTCCAATGGCTCGAAGCAGCCCTTTGAGAGACAGTGGCAGTTCTGTGCCGATCTGCATTTCCATTGCGGATATGACTTTGGCACCTCCTCCACTGACGTCCGATGTGGGGCAGACCAAACCTACCATGACATTGCCAG
>JAKQFZ010000598.1 GCA_029558215.1 Candidatus Omnitrophota bacterium | reverse complement strand
TCAGCAGGAGGCGTGGATTCGAGGATGTCCTCAAGATTGTCGTCGAAGAACGCGATGAACTCTCTTTCTTGGCTTTCCATTTCGCGTTCCTGACGGATGGACTCCCAATCGATATTCCTGGGGTTGATTGCTGGATGGTGCGTGGCGTAGTGGCGTCCAAGCATCGTGATATGGTCTCTCATCCTCTGCATGCGTGGGTTCATCGCTGAGACCTCCTTCTTGCTGTTGGAGAACGTCACGCGTCACCGGTGCGCGAACAGCGCGTACGGTGCACCCGCTTGTTGAGTTTCTCGAACCTCTTGTTGATGTGCCCTATGGCGGCGCTCAAGTGCTTGAGTTCATTGACGCCGAACTGCTGGCCGTTCTGGAATTCGGCCAAGTACTTCTTCTTTAGTTCGTCCTTCGCTTTGCGTCGGTCCTTGCTGTTCTGTGACCCCAGTTGCATTACCAAATCTGTTTCTCTTCCGTTGACCGCAGACAACACAGTGGCTGGTAGAAGCCCCTCAATGGCGTCCTTGCCAGATTGGTTCAATCCCAGTGGGATGTGGTCTGCCTTCTCCTTGAGAGACAGACGGGTCAAAGCGGCAGCGACCTCTTGCTTGCAGTCTAGGTCATACGTAATGAACACGTTGTCGAATTTGCTCAGAACGAATTGGACCAGCAGAGTGTTCTTGAGAGTATCCTTGCCCCCGTAAGGAACGACCTCGATATCTCCGCGTAGGCGGTCGATGCCGATGTCATTCTGCTGGATATACTCGAAGTACTGTTGGTCGATGGGCCCCTCAACAAGAAGCACCTTGGACTCATGAGAAGAGAAGAGAGGTCTCCAAGTCGCAAACTCGCCTGCGTCGATACCAAGATGCTCGGCAAATGGGGCCATCCAGTTGTCACCGGACGTGTCCACGCGTTCAGTATGAAGTGGCTTCCCGCGCTTGGTTGCTCTGCATAACAGAAGATTGGCCGTCGGGTCCTCCTGGTTGAGCATATATGGGCTATGAGTGGTCACGATGATCTGTATTCCATGGTCGGCCGCTAGCATGCGAAGTACTTTGCCGAATTCCGACTGGGCAGATGTGAGCGCGTCCTCTTTAGTTGATGGTTAAGGTTCAAGTTCTGATCGGATTGTATGATGGATTTGTGGTTGAGTCCATCCCAAAGATCGATTAGAAGTGGGTCCGGTCATAGCGCCCCCACGGGGGGGGCGCTAATGACCTTGCTTGCAACAATTTCAGTAGGACCGGACCCATGTTCAAGCTACTACAGAACTCGCGATTCTTCCAGCTTCTTTTTAAGATCGACTGCAGGCAGGCCCAAGAAGCCGCCCAGAGCTGCTGCCGAGCCGGCGGCGGCAAGCTCCACAGGGCTGATGATCCGCGCAAAGCACGTGGAGTTCCGCACAAACTCACGGAGCAGTGGGACAGGCGTTATAGCTTCTGCTGCTCTACAGAAGGCTGTCGCCTCCGGCACACCCCTGTATCTGTGCGCTTCTTGGGAAGAAAGGTCTATGCCGGAGTGTTCATCATGCTGATCTCGGCCCTGATGAATGGCCCCAACGAGCGGCGAGCGGGAGAGCTTCATCGGGAGCTGGGGCTTGATGTTCGGACGCTGAAGCGTTGGCATCAATGGTAGCAGAAAGAGTT
>JAKQFZ010000581.1 GCA_029558215.1 Candidatus Omnitrophota bacterium | reverse complement strand
TGCCCCATCTGTTCTGAGGCATATCGAGTCAGTGGGAATCCAACGCTTTGCAGATACGCAACCGGGAGTCCGCACATCGCATTTCTGATTGATCCAGTTGGACTAATCGCAATCTGCACACACCCAGGCATTCGGGTTGGTGGAAATCCTAGCCGCTGGTTCCACTCGCGAACCTCGAACATCCAATCGCCAGCCTCGATTGGCACACCAGAGCACGCCCCCTTATTCCACTCGCTCACCTCTCGCACCAACTCAGGAGGCATATCTCTCCCGTGGCTTGACTTCTGGAAGTGTGCGTTCCATCCATCAACCTCAGATTCGCTGACACGAATGCCATTGAATTCAAGACCACACTGCAAAACATTTGTCTTGAGCGCGGCGATTGTTTCTTCCAACTTCAGTTCGCTGGTGTACTGAATGAAGAATCGCGGGAATGGAACATGAATCGGCAGCCCGACAGACTCCATAATCTGTCGCATCGACCACCCTTCGGGAATCTCGCCATCAATGAACGGCATAAGAGAGTTGATATCCAGAGTTGGACCGATGCGAATTGTCTCTTTGGAAGCATCCGTCTCTTTGGTTTCTGCTTGGCGATTGAACCCTGCTCCATTCACCCATCGCATTTCGACGTGCGTTGGGTATGAAAGGATTTGATGTGCAAGCTCCATTATCGTTCGCCTCCGCTAAACGAATGTAGGATCGGATCAAACTCAACGCGCACAATCTTGTCGGCGGGAATGCTCTCTGGTCCTTCGTACAGAGCGCCGCGAATCGTTCCTCCTGGGCACCACCAACTGTTTTCGCTGACGAGCCAGTCGCAGCCGAGATGTCTCGCGACAAACTCCATCACTGGCGACAAATTCGCAATATCCCCGTATGGCTCTGTCACAAAGGCTGTGTATCCGTTTTCAAGCTTTGTCGTACCCCAATGGTCCAGGCGTCCGTATCCAAACATCGGCCCCAGCCATTGATGCATCGCCCACCAAGAAGTGTCGCGGTCTCTCGCGCCGAACTTCTTGAGAAGCCGAATGCGCAGCCAGTTCGGCTTGGGGTATTCGTGCAACGCAACTGGTGTTGGCCGACGCTCTTCCCTCAGCCGTTCAATTTCAATCTCGTAGTCAGAACTCGCTGGCATTGCGAGCCTCCAGTGCGTCGGCAATACGCTCCAGTGCCGTAAGAATCCCATCAAGACGACTGTCGATACACGACAGTTCTGAGCAGACGTTGGCATCGTCTGATGAAATCGCCTGGTTAATCCAATGCAACTTTTCTTCAACGCCTTCAGTCATTCCTTGCCTCCTACGGATAAGAACCAAACCGCTCCAAAATCGCCCGCGCCTCCACCCCCGTCGACACCGATTCCAAAGCGCCTTGCAGCGCGGACGACAGCGTGGGGTTCGGCTTCATTTCACCCGCAGCGCCAGCCGTGCGAATA
>JAKQFZ010000576.1 GCA_029558215.1 Candidatus Omnitrophota bacterium | reverse complement strand
GGCTCCCAACACCCCCTCGACCGTAGAAATCTACAACAACAAGATCAAATCTGTTGCGCCTACCAACAGTAGTACCATTGGACTCTACGGGATAAGGGTGGATTTGAACTACTCCGGTGGTCTTGCTCAGTATGATATTTGGAACAATTCGATTGTTGTGGAGCAGACCGGTCCAGCGGGTGCGGCAACAACTGCTTGCGTCGGTATTGACATCAACCAAGTCCATCAAAGCGCGAATATCTACCACAACTCCATCCATGTCTACAGCAACAACGCCTATACGACGATTACACCAGCCAAAGTGTGTGGAATTAGGCTGTACCGTGACGCGTATGCGGGTGTTGCGAATATTCGCAATAACGTTGTCCGAGTGGCTCACCAGGGGGGTGGCTGTATTGACTTCGACTACCAGACCGATGCTCCTTGCGTGGTGACCTCTGAGAACAATGACTTGTTCCCCGCAGCGGGTGTGGTCACTGGACAGAAGGGAACGGGCTTAGTCGCGGCTCCTGCATACACTGTCTATACACCGCTGCCGAACTGGCAGACGGGGACTGGCAAAGATCTACAGAGCATCGAATTTGATCCGCTGACTCCAGTTCTCCCAGGTCTTGGAAATTGGACGAGCTGGATCGATTTACACTTCACTGGCGACCCGGGTCAGTTGTATGACTGTCCGCCAGTTGGTGGGATAGCAACCGACATTGATGGAGAAACCAGACCGAATCCTCCAACAATGGGTTGTGACGACAATCCTGGCTACACGCCGGTCACTGACTGGGATCGTCTCTAAGACGAGATATCTGGTAACCAAACTTTGGGGAGCCGAGCCATTGGTTCGGCTCCTCTTATTTCCTTTTCCTGCCAGTCTGAACTGAGAGTCGGATCTATGCCATATCTCTGAGGAACTGACGGTAGAACTCCATCTCTGCGTTGATGAGAGTGCCGTCGGGCAGTGCAAACTGGTTTGGGGAGCAATCGTAGTGCGTGTACTTTTCCTTCTGTGCACGTTCAAGGTCGAGTCTCTTCTCATTCAGGAGACTCTCCCAATTCTGGCCATCGCTCCAGAGTCGTTCGTGGAGTTCCGCGATCAGACCTTGGTGTGTCGGCTCTGCAGCAATGTTTGAGAGCTCCTGCGGATCTTCCTGCATGTCAAAGAGCATCGGTTGCCAGTCTTCGATCAGGAACTCGACGTACTTCCATCTTGGTGTTCGGATCATCCGAAAGCAGCTCTCCGAGCGAAGCAGATACTCGCTTCGGGCGAAATCTTTCCGGCGTCTTTCTCCCGATCCGTGCAGGAACGGAAGGAGTGTTTCACCGTCCAGATCCCGGGGCTTGGGGATCTGACACACGTCACAGAGTGTTGGGAAGATGTCTACCAACTCTACCGGTGTGTCCACCTGCCCGATGGTCGGATTGTCCGGCACTCTGATGAGCAGCGGGACTCGTGCTGAGCCTTCACGCGGGCTTCTCTTCCACCAAAGGCCGTATTCTGACGCCAGATCGCCGTGGTCGGAAAGATAGACGACCACCGTGTTCTTAAGCAGGCCTTCCGATTCCAGACTGTTCAGCAAGTCTCCGATGCAGTCATCCAGATAATCTACTGAAGCATAGTAGGCTGCCAAGCCTCTTTGGATCTCCTCGCGAGGAAGCTTGGCGAGGTTGAAGTCCTCAACGATAAAGCGGTCATGGGGATGAATGTTGTCGGGGTATCCATCGGGAAGCTTTCCGAGCGGCGGTGACCCCTGAGGCCAGTAGCGTTTGAAGTACCGACTGGGTGCTGTCAAGGGGTGATGCGGTCTCTGATATGACGCACAGACAAACCAGGGCTTGTCTTTGCTTGTCGCTGCGTGATCCCGAATCCATGCCGCTGCCTGACAGGAAACCACATGATCTTGAATCAGGCTTTCGGGGACTTCCGTTGCCCCCGCATAGGTGAATCTGCCAACCTGATGGTTTGTCCAGTTCTGGTCCTTTGCGGAGTGAATCGGATCCGGCTGGTGGCCGCAGAAGCAGTTGGGAATCAAATCCCCATAGGGTCTCTCATGAAATCCGTTCATCGGTCTTTCGCCACCGACGTGCATCTTTCCGATGCCACAGGTTGCGTATCCGTGTCGGCCGAAATGCTCGGGAAGCGTGCAAAACTCAGGAAAGATAGGCATGTTGTTGCCCCAGGCCGCGCAGCGCCAAGGCAGCATTCCGGTCCACAGGCTGATGCGAGACGGGGTGCAGAGTGGACATTGGCAGTAGGCAGAGGTGAAACGAACGGACTCCGCCGCCAAGCGGTCAAGATGCTGAGTCCGTGCTCGTTTATCTCCCTCGAAACCAGCGATGTGAGGATTGTGTTGATCCGAGATAAGAATCAGAACGTTTGGGCGTGGCCGGTTCATCATCTTCTCCTTGACACAGTAGATCCGATGTTCACCGGAATTGTTCCCACGGAATGCACATAATTGCAAGCGAAGATCACGGCGTGCTACAAATCAAGCACCCGCGCGCAGATCTACAGAGACCCTACGTGCGGGTGCTATGGTGAAGAATGTTGGTGCTGAACTGCCTAGTTGCACTCGGCGACCAGGGGGCCTGCCAGTTCTTTCAGGAAGAACAACTTTCCGGGTAATGTTGGCATCCAGGTGCTGGGAATCCATGTTGACGGTTTGTGGTGCAAGGTGACCCAGAAGGACAGCCCCTGCCACATCATGCCACGTCCCAGTGTGCCATCGGCGCCTCCAATTGCCCAGTCGGCCTGCAGGAAAAGGCCGGGCCCAATTGTGTTGGCACGGCAGGGCACCAGCGTTGTGCGGCTCTTGAACGAGGTGATGGCATTCTGTTCGATGGTCAGCGGATGAAGTTGTGCGCCAAGTCGAAACGGTTGGCTCTTCCACTCCTGGACGCTGCTGAACTCTGCGGCGAAATGCGGTTCCCAGAATGCAATGTGCATCACGCGGCCGATTCCATAGACAACGGCCAACTTGGCGCCATTGTTCTTGAGCGCAGCTATCTGTTCGGGATACTTCGGCAATGAGCTCTTTGTTGCGAAATGGCGCTGATCCTTCGGGATGGTCAGCTTGCCCAGGGGGCCGTAGAATGCCTGTTCCATAGCATCCTGAAATGAGCCCGCTTCGTTGCCAGGCAGCGTATTTCCCTTGCCGTCACTCCATTCGTCCATGTTGAAGCCGTGAACATGGTCACAGGGGACACCCCATTCCTTCAGGAAAAAAACGGTCCAGCGATACATTCCCATGGGACCCACGGGAAGGATGATCGCCAATTGCTGTCCGTTCTTGCGCGTTTCCGCAATCTGAAGAGCGATCTCGTGACCCATGAAGGTGTTGAAATCCTCCAATGATTCGCATGCAAGGGGGGAGAACTTCTTGTTCCACCACGGCTCACGCTGAGTTGCTTTGCTTGGGGGCTGTGAACAGATTCTGTCGAACGCCTTCAAATCCCATCCTTTGGGGAAGAAGCCTTCCAAGAGGGATCCTTTGACCGTTGTGTTGAAATCAATCGCCATGATGTGCTCCTTATCTCTAGACCTTCTGAAACCGCCCTGTCTTTGCCGACTTCTTGACTGCCTCCACGACCTTCATGTTGTGAAGGCCATCGTCGCCGCTGATGGGTGGTGGGACTGCTTTCAAAACGGAATCGGAGAACGCTTCAATCTCACTCTGATATGTGTTCTTGACACTGAGCGCCAGAGGTTGGTAGGTGACGGGCTCACGTTTTTGTGAAGCGCTGTAGCCTCCGGCATTCTTGAGCAGGCACTGCACCACTTCACCGCCAGGCCCCTGACCGATGGTCATCTTTCCCTTGATACAGCCCTTGGAGCCCTGAATCTCAAGCACGTTCTCACTGGCATCGTCGGGAATGTTGAACGCACAGTCCACAAATCCAACTGCGCCTGAAGCAAACCGAATCATGACCGCGTTGGTGTCATCCACCGGATAGGCATGAACTCTGCGTTCGACAAGACTTCCGACTTCAGCCACAGGCCCCAGAAGGAACTCCAACAAGTCCACGCAATGCACCGTCAAGTCCATCAGAGCGCCACCGCCACCCAATTTTGGATCCTGCCGCCACGCTCCCTCGATCGGTGGATACCAACAGGTCAACTGTGCCCGCGCGAAAACTACGGTTCCAATGTTGCCCTTCTCGATCAGCGACCGGATCTTCTGGTGGTAGACGTTGTAGCGCATCATGAAACCCACGCCGAGATTCACTTTTGCTTTGCGACATTCGTCGAGCATGGCTTCGGCTTCTCGGATTGTCAGCCCAAGTGGTTTCTCACACAGCACATGTTTGCCGGCTCGTGCTGCCTCTATCGTCTGCGGCTTGTGACAATAGGTTGGCGATGCAACATAAACTGCCTCGACCTGCTCGTTTGCAAGCAGATCGGCCGCTCGAATGTACGAGGGCACCTGATACTTGCTCGAAAGTGTCTGCGCTGTTTCGGGATCAGCATCCATCACTGCGACCAACTTGGCATTCTTTGCGGGCAGGATTCCTTCCGGGATCGTCCTGCGATCCGCAATGCCACCGGCACCAATAACTCCCCAACCGACTTTAGCCATTTGGGTTCTCCCCTTTCTCGATCCTACTTCGCGAAGGCAGCAATGACCTTCTTTATCCCCTTGGCAAAGAGATTCATGTGATAAGGCGTCAGTGTCGGATGCACCAGTGTGATGAATGTCCGATCCTGATGCCATGCTGCATTGGGACACTCAACTTTGTCATACTGAACGCTCTTGGGTGAAGTGTATTCCTTGCTTTCGAACGGGAACTTCGCTTTGCCAAAACCATTGTGTTCGGTGTACGCGCGCTCGTTGTAGCACTGGGGCCAGAACACAGGATGATTCGGAACGCCTTCCGCGGACAGGGCTGCCAGAAATTCCTTCAAGGTGCATTTCATGCGTTCCTTTTTCAGTGTGATTGGGAACACAAAGAAACCGTTCTTGCGCTTCTCGTTGTGAACAGGCAGGTAGAGAATTTCGGGAACGTCTTTCAGTGCGTCAATCAGAATCTGTCCATTGCGCTGACGATTCTTGAGATTCCATCGGTCGAATCTCGCCAACTCATGAATGCCGATGATGGACTGGATTTCAGTCATTCGGTAGTTGAAACCGACGCGATTGTGAATGTAGGGAAGTTTCTGTTCCAGTTCCAGAAGGCGCAGTCGCTCTCGGACATCGTAGCCGTGATCTCGGAACGAGCGGCATTCCCAGGCGAGACTGTCATCATTGGTAATGACCGCGCCCCCTTCACCACCTGTCGTGAATGCCTTGCTCTGACAGAAACTGAACGCACCAGCATGTCCAATCGTTCCGATCTTTTTCCCCTTGTACTCGCCACCATGAGCCTGGGCGCAGTCCTCGAGCACAAACAGATTGTGCTTCGCCGCGATCTTCATGATTGGATCCATCTCACAGATGTTGCCGTACAGATGCACGACGACAATACCTTTGGTGCGTCTGGTGATCTTGCTCTCGACATCCTTGGCGCTGATACAATGATCCGCCTTGTTGACATCGGCAAAGACCGGAATCGCGCCCGCTTGGACGATGGCGAACGATGAGGCAATGAACGTGTAGGACGGAACGATCACCTCATCGCCAGGCCCGATGCCCGCTGCGGCGAGGGCAACGTGAAGTGCACTGGTTCCGTTGGATGTGCTGATGCAGAACTTTGCGCCATTGTACTGAGCCCATTTCTTTTCGAACTCCATTCCCTTGACGCCTGTCCAGTAGTTCACTCTGCCATTCTCGAGTGGCTCGAGCGCGGCCTTCTTGGTTGCCTCGGAGAATTGGGGCCAGCCGGGGAACGGCTTGGTGACGGTCTTTTTGCCGCCGTGAATTGCAAGCTTCTCTGCCACGATATGCCTCCTCATTATGCGCGCAGTGAGAGTCTCCGGTCGGTGCAGAAGGAGTGTCCTGCGCGCTTTGTTTTTTTGGGCGAGACTCCAGTCCTTCTGACGAAGAACAATAACTGTTTCATTCGTTCAGATCAACTTTTCATAATCATGTAACTTCAAAAAGATTGGGGACTCCGAACTATTCACGCTCTGCGTCTCGTTCGGTCGTTCGCCGCCTCAGACATAACAAGATCATTCCATAGGGCACATGTTCAGAAAACGAAAAAGTGCATACGAGTGCACAACTTCACTGCCTGGAGAGAAATACAAACAGAGTGAGTTTGGCCCACGCGCCCGCAGGTGCAAACCTGCCCGAAAGAAATCCCCCTGTGCCTCTTGGTGAGAGAAGCACAGGGGTAATCTCAGTAGTGGGCGGAACCCACGTGAGTACTTGTCTATTCTCCGTTTCGGAAAACCGCGCTCACTGCAGAGCCGGTTTCCGACCAGCTGGCGTGGGCTGGCTCAGTACGATGCCCAGTCGGATTCTCGGACGCCACTCGACGCGTAGCCGACTTCCAACTGGATATTGTCAAAGTAGGCTGTTCCAATCTGTCCTTCAGGAGCACCGACGCGGATCTGGTTGAACAAATTGTCCTGAAGAATGTCCGTTTCAAAGATCTTCTGGTTGTCAGCCCAGAACTCGGTCATTGCCCCTGTCAGTTTGACGGCAAACCGATGCCAGACGCCAGGAGACACCATGTATGTTGCGGGGATGGTTACACCTATCGCCTGCACCTGATCTCTGGCTCTGACGTAGAGCGGAACATTTCCGTTGTCACTTGTGGAGCCCCAGGTTTCCTTCGGTTCTGAATGGAAGCCGACGCGAATGTAAGAAAGACTCGTTGTGTGAAACGCGACTTTCTTCTCATTGACGTAGTAGCCATCAGACTTGAACGCGAGATTTGGACGAATCCAGAAGCTGTACATGACCGGCTTTTCACCAGTCGGTTCCGGTGCTGCCCATTCGTAGATAATGTATTCACCAAGGGACATACCAGCCGACTTCAGGCAGTTTGGCGGACTCGCCGCATAGTGTCCATTGAGATCCGAATCCACGTTTATTGTGGTTGTGTAGGTCAATGGAACAGACTCTCTCCAACCTTTTGCGAACAACTGCGGGAACGTTGTCACATCATCGAAATCCTCACGGAGGATAAGCCCCTGGGAAATCGGAATCGGCGTTTCCGTTGGTGTGGGTGTCTCCGTTGGAGTGAAGGTTGGGGTCGGAGTCTCAAAGGGGCCGGTGGCGATCTTCATATAGTCCCACCAGAAGTCGCCGTTACTAGCGTATTCGCTTGTTGGAAAAGAGCCACTTACGACTACAGGCACGCCAAATTCAATTGCGGCGAAATTGTCCATGTCTGCGTTTGGTGCGCCAGCGGCAAAGTCATGAACTTGAACGCCATCCTTAAGCACAACGCCACCTGTGTCCGTGCAGAGGAGCTCCCAAGTTACAAACTTGCTCCTATCTGGGTCTGCTTCCGCATATCGGTTCTCTGCGGATCCGTACACGCTGGTATAGGGTGGAGCCGCACAATTAGAGCGGTTGCGGATACGATACTCGTAAGGAAATGTGCTATCACCAGTGTTTGTACACCAGTAGACTAGTGGAATGCAGTTTCCGGCGAGGGCAGCGACGTTCTTCAGAGCAACGCCTTTTTCAATCTTGTTTGTCGTTCCTGCGCCACCAATCCACATCTTGAATGTAATCTTGAGAGGAGCAACTGTAGTCGGATCGATCGCTGCCGGAAACGTGTAACGTACACAACCGGTTGATACACCGTTGCGTGCTTTCAGGGTCTGCGTTCCTATCTCGGCTTTTTCTGTCACGATTCGCAAACCATTTGCCTGCCAAGTCCAACCTGTTGGTAGCGTAGAGAGCGAAGTTATATCGCCTGCCGGCCACAAAGAGAAGTCATCCTCGAAGATAACCGTTTCAGCCGAAGCTGAACCCACAACAAACACAAAAGCGAGTAACGAATAAACCAAAAGATTCCTCATTGCAGATAAACCTCCATTTCGGAAAATATAACAACCAAAATCTCCAAAAATCACGATTTTTAGACACTTCACCTCCTCTCATACCAACGTAGGTATCTTTCCAACTAGGCGAACAATAACCCGTCAGAATTCGCTTGTCAACAAGTATAGCGTTTTTTTGTTGGGGCGTCCCAAACACAAACGTCTTTGTCACGCATTGGTTCAGTTAAGGAGGGGTGGAGGGATGCTCTCCCGAAAATACCCTTGTTAAGGGGGGATTCCGAAAAGCACCCCCTTTGCCAAGGGGGGATCAAGGGGGGATTTCTCATCCCCTTCAGGTGCGCCGTAGGCCCATGAGGAGTTTCGGAAGCAAAGCGGA
>JAKQFZ010000568.1 GCA_029558215.1 Candidatus Omnitrophota bacterium | reverse complement strand
ATGGGGTGAATGTCGGGATGTTGTGGGCACCAGCTGCGGCAATAGCGCGTTTCCAACCCGGGAGACTCGTCAAACTCAGGATGCTTCTGAAGCAGAGAGAAGAGGATTTCATGCCAGGACTGATGTCCCAGACAGTTGAACTGTGGGATGAGCCGAACGCCATGCAAACGACAGAAAGCAGCCAGATCGCGAGCATCCTCGAAAGTGATGGCACCTTCTTCCTCGGTCGGGCTGACAGCACCTCCCCAACTGAGTTCGGGATGCGATTTGTAATCGAAGCCGTAATTGATCTCCAAAATGACGGTATTCACACCCAGAGGAACGAGTTTCTCCGAGATCGCCCGCTTGAGATCCGGCAGTCCACTCTTGCCAGGAGAGAAGAAGTGAACCCCCTTCCAGATTTCTCGCTGTCTCTGGACAGAGGCGGGACCAGTGCCGTTGATTCGAGAACAGCCGCAGATGACCACAAGCATTGTGATGACCGAAAACACAGAAACCAACCGATTACATTTGATCATTTTCCACCTCGTGAGACAGGATGAACTTCGCTCTCAGTTCGGTCATTTGGCCGAAGCAGCAAACTTCTTGCCGAGTCTCTGGACTACGGACTGCAAATCCTCGCGCATCAAAAACCACGAAAGCGCCAGGTAGACCCCCACTCCAACCGAAAGACCCACAAGAACGGTCACACCATTGTAGAGATGTCTGTTGGCAAGCACAGGAATCGCCTTAACAGCAAGCCATGAGGTCAGCGCCATCACCACGGACGCGAGCAGGCTCTTGCACGCGAACCAGGGCAGTCCCTTCAACCAGCCGTTGCCCAGGTACCGAGTCGCCAGAAGTGTCAACAGACCGACATTCACGATTGATGCAAACGCTGATCCTAGAGCCAGACCGTTGTAGCTGAACCATTGTGACAGAAAGTAGTTGAAAATGATGTTGCAGACGATCGCAACGGCTCCCACGATTATGGGTGTCACCATGTTCCGGAATGAATAGTAGATGCCCAACACCAGCTTCAGAGAAGAATATGCGAGGATTCCAACAAGATAGCAGCACATCGCGTAATAGGTGGGCATCAGAGAGTTGTCACGATGGAACTGCCCTCGGTCAAACAGCAGGCCGATGATCTGCGGGCCGAGCACGACGAGCCCCAGAGCGGACGGAATCATCAGAAAGAGATTCGTCTTGACGCTTCGCTTGACCGTCTCGACGAGCGGCTTTCGATCCTCCAGCAAGGCAAGCCTGGAAAAAGTCGGGAAGGAGACCGTAGCCAAGGCAACGCCAAACATGCCCAAAGGAAACTGGATCAAACGCATGGCGAAGTAAAGATATGTCACGCTGCCCTCGATGAGTCTTGAGGCAAAGTAGAGGTTGACGAAGATGTTGACCTCGGTGACTGCCTGCCCGAACGTCGCGGGCAGAAGAAGACGGCCGACCAGACCGATCTTGGGATGGAACAGCAGCCTCGGAAGATGCCGATAGTAACCCATCTTGAACAGTGGAGGATATTGGATCAGCAGTTGAGTCAGCCCACCCAGCATGAAACCAAAGCCGGCAAGGTAGATAAGTTTCTCCCGCGGAACAAAAAAACCTCCGCAGACGACAAAGGCGATGATGCACACATTCAGGGAGACCGGAGAAAGGGCGGGCATGGTGAAATGACCCAGACTGTGCAGAGAGCCCATCAGCAGCGCTGCCAGGCTGACAAACAGAAGATAGGGAAACATGATCTGGGTCAGATGGATGGTCAGTTTCATCTTTGCCTCTCCGGACTGGGAAAACCCCGGCGTAATGAGGCGAACCAGTTGAGGCGAGAAGATTATTCCAAGCACAACAATCACGGAAACGACAAAAGCCAGAATAACAAAAAGCGAACGGGCAAGGTCATCGGCTTCCTGTTTGCCCTCTTTCTCCATGGTCTGGGTGAAAGTTGGGATGAACGCCGCGGAAAGTGCACCTTCGGCGAGCAGTTGGCGCAGGGCATTCGGAATACGAAGCGCGGCATAGAACGGATCCGTCAGACTCTTATGAAAATAATACGCCATGACCGAATCCCGAATGAACCCAAGAATCCGACTGATGAATGTTCCCGCACTGACGATGGTCGTGGAACGAAGCAGACTCTGTTTCTGACTCATGGCTCGGCATTATGCGTGTTGCAAAAGGTCTTGACAAGGCCTTTGTGTCTGGGTAAGTTCTTTGCGAGCTTCCACTGGGGAGTAGTTCAGTTGGAAGAACGACTGACTCTGGATCAGTAGGTCCAAGGTTCGAGCCCTTGCTCCCCAGCCATCTCCAACTTTTCATCCACCCCCTTGGGAAATCAGCCCTGTAGGGTGGAACGAGCCCTGTAGGGTGGAACGAGTCTTCGAGTTCCACCATCTCTGATAGTCTCAACGCCGGTTGTCTTCTCCTTCCCGTGTGGCAGCCTTCAACTCGGAGGCCGTCTCAGAAAGATTTCCGAGGGGGTATGAATTGTGTCCGATTTGAGCGAGAAGTCGTGAGTTCCATTTTTCCGCCCCTATTGCCAGTGCCAAGCGAAGATTAGCGCCTGATTATGAGGTCTAATCTCTACCAAGCAGAGGAAAAGGCCTCTTTCGGCCTTACCCTAAGGCGAAGTCGCCGCCAATCCAGCGCTTGAACAGTTTCTTAAGATTGAGCGTGGTGCAGATAAGACTCCATTGGGCCTGCACGTTCTCCAGTCCTCGAACAGTCCAACGCCGAAAACCCATGCCCTGTTTTGCCCATCCAAACACAGGTTCGACTATAGTCTTTCGACGCTTCAGAAGCTCCAGGTTGCCTGCTTGCTTCCGTTTTGCGCGCTGACGCTGTATCGACTCATAGTGGGCGTGGATTTTGACAGTGCGTCCCTTCTTGCCTTTGCTACATTGCCAACGAACTGGGCAACTTTTAAAACACTTGCATTGATATGTTCTTACACCGTCTTTCTGCCTTACGTATGAAAACTTCAGGACTTGATTCATTGGGCATACACAGCAGTCGCGCTCAGCGTCGTAGGTGAAATTACTGATATGAAAAGGATCGCCTTCTCCAACATCGTTCGGATGCTCGTTGACCAGAATTTCATATCCGCAACTCTCAGCCCTCGCGTACTG
>JAKQFZ010000556.1 GCA_029558215.1 Candidatus Omnitrophota bacterium | reverse complement strand
CGACGCTCTTCCGATCTCGTCTGGCCCCCATGCCGCAGCGGGTTCGCATACACGCAGTTGCGGCAGCAGCGAGGAATCTCCCCCCGCCCGCAAAGTGGGACATCGCTGCGCGACGCCCGCCGCAACCAGCTTTCTACATCGGGTCCATACGCCCTGGCCAAGGACTCCTGAACCGCGGCCCGCCGTCGCACGGCGGCCTGGGACGCACCGCACGAGTGTTCATCCGCACGACTTTTGTCTCTGTCGTTCTCGCTCATACTCTTTGCCCTCTTTACTCGGGACCTTCGTTCCACTGCACGTGCCGGCCCGGATTCGCCGACACGCGCCGGCTCCCAAGGGAGCCCGGAGGGCCGCGGAACGAATCACACGTCCCTCTATAATTGCCCGATGTTGCACGAATTTGTCGAAAAATCCGGGTTTGTCCGACGCTGAAAACCGCAGTAAGTTCAATTGCCGCAAGGAATAAAAAAAATCTCGCGCCGAGGCCGTTTTGCCTTTTCAACTGTTGCACGAATTTTGCTATTCCTACTGGAAGGCAGGGAATTCACCACGGAGACACAGAGGGCGCAGAGAAGAAGGCTGGAGGCAGTAGGCCGGAGGCTGGAGCCCGCTCTTACGCACGACGCACCCCGCACCACGCACAACGAACCGATCCACCACAGAGACACAGGGGGCACAGAGTGAGGAGGAAGGTGAGAAGGTCAGAAGGTCTGACAGCCACGCACAACGCAGCCCGCACGGCGTACGACGGCCCAGAGGCCGGAGGCTGGAGCCCGCTTCTACACGCGATACTTCACGATTCACGAGCAAGGATTCCAATCGCACGCAGACGCCGGGACCGGAGAGATTACCTGATAGGTCATTCTTGCGAATGCGGGAAGCCACATTTCTGACGCACGACGCACCTCGCAAGACGCAGGACGAACCGATTCACCACGAAGGACACGCAGGGTCTCACGAAGGAAGAACAGACCACCTCACGCTGAGATACTGGGACCGCAGAGACTTTCTGGCGTGTCATTCGGGCCACACCTGCCCTCGATCCAGTGGGGGGAATGCTGGGATCAATCGAACGACGAATCACCAGCAACGATTCGATCAACAGACAGACTCGCCTTCGCGCAGGCGGGAGTCATTGCCGATTCACACAAATTCCAGGAGCTTCTGTCTACGTAATCTGTGGATGCCTGCTTTACTGATCGTCCGGAGTAGGACGCCCGCCTTGAGATTATGTGGCACCACCCCGTTCTGCCAATCATCCATCTGAGTCCACGGTCAATCCAGGAATTGTGCGAGATTGCCTTGCACAGCGACGGATGATGGTTACAATACATCCTGTAGTCTTACTCCCTCGCGGGAACAATCCGGACACAGAAGGAAGCACGCCGGTGACTACAAGAGACTGCGGTTGACAAATGGATACACAGTGGGGTCTGGAGAGTCGAAGATGGAGAGGTCTGGATATGGAAGCTCTGAGACAGATGTGGGGACGCGTGGAGGTTGCGCGCCAAGACTCCGATTCAGAACTGTTTAACGCATTATTGCTCGCAGGCGAATTGGCTCTGAAACTCGCAGCCGTTGGCTTGTTGGCAGCAATCCCTGATGACCGAGACAGACATCGGTATCGTCTCGCCTTCAAGCTTGTCCGTGCTGACGGACTAGGCGACTGGGCTGCCTCACTGGACGATATCCTGAAGGGACCAGCATCCCAACAACTCTGTGAAATAGCGAAGCAGACAGAGAAAGCGGAGCTTGTCCAACCATGCACCAGCGGGAGTTGGCAGTACGAAGCAATAATGTCGCTCAAGACAGTCTTAGATAGGCTGAAACTACAGTACGATGCCCTCCCGGGAAGACCTGACGCACGACGTTGGTTCAGCATGTTCAGCATCTTGCGAAATGGCACACGAGGCCATGGCGCAACCGTACCGTCGGTAAAGAGCGATGTTTGTCCTGCTCTGGAGAAGAGCATCAGGTTCTTCACAGATAATTTCAGTCTGTTTACGCGTGAATGGGCCTACCTATTTAGAAACATCTCCGGCAAGTATCGCGTCACGAAGATATCAACATCTGCTTCGTCATTCGACACATTCAAACGATCGACGCACGCAACTCTTGCCAATGGGGTGTATATCCACTTTGACGAGCCCCGACGCGTCGAATTGCTTGAATCAAGCCCCGAAGCGACAGACTTCTTCGTGCCCAACGGCAAATTCACGGAGAGGAAATTCGAGTTTATCTCCTATGTCTCAGATGACCGGTTGGATGGCGACGCGATACCGTACATGGTCCCTGCCGAGAATCTACCCAAGAGCGAGACTCGTGCACTTGGTCGGTTGGAGGTGGTCGGCAATTGCTTTGTCAATATCCCTGCCGTACCGAAGGATTACATCCATCGTCCTGCCTTGGAACATGAATTGCAGACCGCGCTCTTGGCAGATGAAAGGGATCGAATCGTGACTCTGTCTAAAAAAAATAATATTAACAAGACATCTCTTGCGCTTGAGGTTCTCCACCGAGTAACTCAAACCAAGCGATATGAGATCGTCTGTTGGTTCAGCGCACGCGACATTGATCTCCTCCTTGACGGACCACGTCAGGTCGCACCTGATGTGCTCACCGACATTGATATTGCGAAGACTTTTGTTGGTCTTATAGATCCTCCCAATCAGCGAGAGAAGGGATTCAACCCCAAGGCGTTCTTCGAAGCCCATCTAAGTCGACAGGATGCACAGCATTTTGAGCCCATTCTGTTTGTGTTCGACAACTTCGAAACCGTGCGAAATCCCCCGAGTTTGTTTATGTGGCTGTACCAGTTTGTCCGCCACCCTAACAAAATCCTTATTACCGCGAGACACAAAGAATTCACCGGTGATTTCGAAATCCGCGTGGAAGGGATGGCAGAAGACGAGTGCCGCGCCTTGATCGAAACTTCAGCCAGTAGACTCGACATCGTGGGGCTGTTGACTGAGAATTACATTGGCCGTCTGATTGATGAGTCCGGGGGCCACCCATACGTACTCAAGGTGCTACTGGGTGAAGTAGCAAAAGCACGCGCCTTGGTAGACATACAACGGATCGTTGCTACGCAGGATCGGATTCTTCACGCTCTCTTCGAGCGCACATTTGCGGCACTCAGCCCAGCAGCTCAGCGAGTGTTTCTCACGTTGTCCAATTGGCATTCTGCTATGCCTGCAATCGCACTGCAGGCCGTGCTCCTGAGACCCGCCAACGAACGAATGGACGTCGTTGCGGCCATCGAGGAGTTGAGAAAGAGCTCACTTGTCGAGGTCTTTCAATCTGTTGAAGACAATGAGGACTTTATTAGTGTTCCACTATCGGCTCTTGAATTCGGAAAGTCCAAACTGACTGCTAGTCCATTGAAGACTGCCGTCCAAGCCGATAGCGAATTCCTGCAGATGTTTGGCGCTTCTCAAAAGACAGATATACGCCACGGTATCGCACCGAGGATCGAGCGTCTCTTCTCAACTATCTCACGAGCAATCGCCAAGGATTTCGGTGGGCTGAATGATTTTCTGCCCATTGTTCACTTACTCGCGCAGCACTCGCCTGCCGCTTGGTTGTCACTTGCTTCGCTCTACGAGGAGGAAGGCAGCCCTTCATCGTTGGAGGAGGCAAAAGCAAGCCTGCGTCGCTATCTCGAGGCGACACCTACCAACGCGTCGTCATCAGTCTGGAAGCGTCTCGCTGATCTTTGCGAAACCACAAACGACTTCGTTGGGGCTGTGCACGCTCTGATTGAAATGTGCGAACATTCTGTGGTGCCGTTCTTTATGGTGAGTAATACCGCCAACAAACTGAATAGCCTGTTTCGGACGCGAGCACTTCGGGTTGACACGGACGAGAAACGGATCCTCGTTCGTCGGCTGGCTGACGTGATGTCCGAACGACTCTCAGAGGCAGACGCTGATGACTACTCGCGACTCGCATACCTTTATCTCCACCTCCATGATGCGGAACGGGCAAAGGCTCTGACGCTGGATGGTTTGAAGCTTGACACCCAGAATGAGCACCTGATCCGCCTTGCAGACAAGCTCCAGTTGCATTAGAGGCTCTGTTAAGACTGCTGGACAACCTATGTCCTACGCCCGGGATGGTGCGTGATACGCACCCTGCAAGGACAACGTCCATCCGCGTTCATCAGCGGTTCCCGAATCGCGTCAGTTCTTCTTGGCTCGGCGGAAGCCGAAGGGCTCCCTGGGGGGACAGGGTGGGGGGACAGGGGTCACATCTTGAATTAGGAATTAATCAGTCCGAAAGAGGATACATTTTGACCCTTGCCTGATGTCACGAACAAGAGCGGTGTGCAAAGCACACCCTACCGCTGTCGCCGCGTCCGTTGTGCTATTCGAGTTCGCGTGCTTCGTGTATTTCGCGGTTGAAGAGTCGTCTTTCGTGAAGAACGCAGCGTGAAGCGTCGCGCGTCAGAAGAACGGCTCTCCATCTCCTGAATCGGCGTCAATCGGCGTAATCGGCGGACAAAAGGTGGTTCTCAGTCTCCGGTTCTCA
>JAKQFZ010000550.1 GCA_029558215.1 Candidatus Omnitrophota bacterium | reverse complement strand
CTGAGACTCATCAGTCTACGATTGCGCTGCGAGGCGTCTGGCTCTGGTCGGACGCCTCGTCGCTTTTCTGCTTTGCATGCCGACGGCATCTGACCTATCTTGCATGCAAGACTCTGCTTGAGACAGGAGCCCTTTGCCTGTATGCAGCAAGGATGTTGATGATGCCCGATACCAAGTCACTTTCTGACAAGGGACTGTCCATGGCGACTCTTTCTCCCGTTTCTCCGTGGCTTGGGGCTTCGCTGATTATACTGTTCACTCTCTGCGCACACTATCCAGTGCTTCTTGCCGATTATGTTTGGGATGACGATGGTGTCATTGTCAACAACGAGGAGTTGCGGGATATTGATGGTCTCTGGCGTATCTGGATGAATCCTTCGAGCATGGAGCAGGAGCACCACTATTGGCCATTGACTTACACGACATTCTGGCTGGAGTATCAGATCTGGGGAGCGCGACCTCTGGGATATCATGTCAACAATCTTGTCCTGCACACTCTTAACGCGCTGCTTTTCTGGTGGCTCCTGGCGAGGATGAGAGTTGTGGGAAACTGGTTTGCGGCGGCGCTCTTTGCGGTGCATCCGGTACACGTTGAATCAATCGCTTGGGTGACAGAACGCAAGGGACTTCTTGCCGGTCTGTTCTTCCTTCTTGCTTTTCACTGCTTTGTGCGCTTCCGAAGGGAGGGGTTGAGGCGTTTCTACCTTGCGACTTGTGTATTGTTCGTGCTTGGCCTGCTGAGCAAGTCTTCCGTGTTTGCATTGCCCCTCGTTCTGGCGGTCTGGCTGTGGTTTGACAATGCGACTGACCTTGGAAAGCGACTTCTCGGGCTTGTTCCCATCGGTTTTGTCGGGTTGGGGATGGGACTTGCAGACTGGTGGTTCTTTCGAGATCGTTACAGTGTTGATCTCGGTTTCAGCCTCTTTCAGCGGTTGGTCATTGCCGGGCGAGTGATCTGGTTTTATCTCAGCAAGATAGTTGTGCCCTTTCCACTGCTTGCTGTCTACCCGCGATGGGAACTCCAGCACGGTCTTCTCCTGCAGTGCCTGTATCCCACAGCCCTACTACTCGTCGCATGGATTCTCTGGTGGCAGAGAAAGCGGACGGGTAGAGCACCCTTGGCAGCAGTTGCTTCTTTCGTTGCCTTGCTGCTGCCTGTCTTGGGTCTTATTGATTTTGCCTTTCTGGAACAGAGTTTTGTTGCCGACAGATTCCAATACATTGCCAGCATGGTACCGATCGCATTGTTCGGAGTCTACCTGT
>JAKQFZ010000549.1 GCA_029558215.1 Candidatus Omnitrophota bacterium | reverse complement strand
AGGAAGCGTTTCTTCGGCAGTACGCGATGACTCCTCTGGTTTTCTCGAAAATGCTGAAGATGATCTTTGTCCCTTGGCGGATTCCTCTGTTGGTCGCTGTCTCGCCACTGGCTACAACCTTCCTGCACGGTTCAGTAATGCACCTTTTGTCGAACATGCTCTTTCTTTGGATATTTGGAGACAACGTGGAAGACCGTTTGGGACATCTGCGGTTTCTCTTCTTCTACCTCGGCTGCGGTTTGATGGCGTCTCTGGCACATTACGTCATGAATTTCCTTTCGAATGTCCCAATGGTTGGGGCGAGTGGTGCCATTGCTGGGGTGATGGGAGCGTACCTTTGGTTCTTCCCAGGCGCCCGAATTCGGTGCATCTTTGTTTTTCTTCCCCTTTTTTATTTCTTGCTGCCAGCATGGGTACTTTTGGTATACTGGTTTATTGCGCAAGTGGGCAGTGCCTCGATGCAGATTTCGATGGGTGTCGGGGACAACATCGCCTGGTTCGCTCATATCGGTGGCTTTGTTACGGGCATAACGTACGCGTCAAAAAGGGTGGTGCGTTCGAGGCGTTCTTGATCTTGTTGCTGAAAGAGGTGCATGGGTGGTGAATTCTGTCTTTTCTCTGACGTCTGCCAAGAAGGTTCTTGTCTGTTGTAGCGTGTGGATCCTGTTGTTCCTGAATGGTTCCCGAGATGCAGGATGTGACCAAAAGCCGATTTTTGCTGTTGAATGGGAAGAGCCTGTGCTCGTGGATTTTGGACACAATCCGAGCATTGCGGTGGACTCCAAAGGAAAGCCACTCATCGCCTATGCGAAGTCTGCGGATGGCCATGACTGGTTGAAACTCGCTCAGAGACTGGAAGAGTCTTGGAGTGACGAGGTCATCCTTGATACCGAGAAAGTACATACCTGTGTCTTGTCACCTGATCTGTTCAACACACCTTCGGTCGCCTGCATCCTTGGTGCAACGGAAGTGGTTTGCTCAAGAAGAACTGAGAAAGATCTCTGGGAACTGGAGTCTTTGGGAGACTGTGGAGCGGATGTTGCTTTTGTTCATAGTCCTGTGGGTGAACCCAATCTCCTGCTGACAGACTATGAGTCCTCCAGTGGCTTGTCACACGTCTTTCATGCACGAAGTGATTGGTTTGCTGAGATGGTCGATCCGAACATTGAACCAGGCCACGGCATTTCTCTGGACATCAGTACATCCGGCACAATACATGCTGTCTTCTATGATTCTTCAATTCGAACATTGAGGTATGCCTGGAAAGAGCGCGGGGAAGCCTGGCGTTTTGAGTCTATTGTTTCGGATGCGAGTGCTGCGATCTTCGTACCGCGTGTTCAGGTTGATACACTCGGAACAGTTCATGTTGTCTATTGTCACCAGGCTCCAGCTGCTGATGGTGCCACTGTTCGGTACGTTTTTCGCAGAGACGGGGTGTGGATGCCTGCTGTTGACTTGAGCGCCGCTGGAGGGATTACGCGTCTTGCGAAAGGACAGAGCAATGTGCCTCTGACATTGGACTTGGATCCCAGTGATCGTCCCTGGGTAGCCTTTGAGCCTTTGAGTGGAGATATTTCTCTTGCAGTTTGGAACAGTGCCTTCTGGGAGAGCATCTCCTTCTCGCGCCCTGGGAATCACATTCTGTCGGACTATCATGTTTCCATGGTAGTTGATCGGAGAGGTGGTATTCATCTGGCCTGTTCCTTTTCCGACAACGGCGGAGAGACGAAGGTTTACTATTTTCGTGGGATTCTGAAAAAGGTGCCCCACTGCACCGACTACAATCAGGATGGGTTTGTTGACGAACAGGACTTGATGATGCTGCTTCCGGGCTGGGGGCAATAGGTCTGTTTCTTGGGTGTACGGCAAACGTGTTGCCACAACAGAGCGGGTAGTATATTATCTGAAATGTAAACTCTTCGGCATCAAGGAATATGGATGGAGTTCTTTGTGACACTGAAAGGAGATATAGGATAATGCAAAAATCCACACTATGGTTTCTGATCGTTTTCTGTCTCATCCTGTCTGTTGTTCCGGTCGGCTTTGCCCAGCAGAGCCTTCAGGATGTTATTGAGAAGGGAGAGAGGCAGATCCGTTCGAAGCCCCGTGCTTCTTCGGCAGTCATGGAGGTTGGGGAGCCGGGGAGTGCTCGTGAGATCCGCTATGAGGTGGCTCCCGCAGCAATGGCAGCGGCTGCCAAATCAGCCTTGGTGGCCATCGGTCAGAAGACTGCGAACGGTACCTTCGCGGCCACAGGAATGGGATTCTACGCTGGCCCCGGGGGGCTGATACTCACCTTGGATATCTGTATTGGTGCGGACGATCCCATTCTTGTCATGACCACCGAAGGACAAGTCCTTGAAGCTGACTACGTCGCCTCCGATGATCGAGTCGGAGTTGCAGTCCTGGATACAGATGAGGACTCTTTCTATCTTCCATTGGGTGGTTCCGAGAGCCTCAGTTTGATGTCGAGGTTGATGGTGATGCAGCCGGGCGGTTCTGATCCCCAGCAGTGGGGGACATCATCGCCTGCCGTACAGGCAGTGCCCTGTAACATTCTCCCCCCCAGACCCGATCAGCCTCAAGTGGATAGGCCAGATTTTGTCGAGGTGGATCTGGCTCTCGCGCCTCTTTTCTCAGGACTCCCTGTTCTGGATCCCTTCGGGAAGGTCTCAGGTATTTATTCCGAGTCTCTAGCAGAGGTTCTTCAGGAGGGGGCGTCTTCCGGAGTTGCCGAGGTTTCTTCTGAGAATGCCCCGGTGATTCAGGATGGGTCACCGGAGACGACCCTCTCGAAAAATGAAGGCGTGCCAGTCATCATCTCCATCGAAATTGGCCGCAGACTCCTTGACAAGTCTCCAACTACAAGGAAACAGAGGACAATAGAATGAGAAAACTCTTTATGGGATCATCAACCAGAGTGTTGCTTCTGGCAATAGTGTTCCTGGGACTTGTGCTTCATCCTTTTGCAGTATTCGCTCAGGACTTACCTTATGTATTGGGCGAAGACACTGTAGGTGGGGTCGAGATCAAGGGACCGGTCAGATATGCCGTTCCCGAGGAGGAAATCCTGAAGAATGCAGTTCCCGCAGTTGTCAAACTGATGGTCAGGCTGCCACAAGGCGACAATACTATCGGAACAGGCTTTTTTGCTGGCAACGGATTGCTCATTGCCACGGCGCATACTCTGAGTGGCCAACCTATTGCCACAATCAAGACTCAGGAAGGGAAGTCATTTGATGCACGTGTCGTTGCATCTGATCCCAAGGTGAATCTCGTTGTCCTTCGTGCCTCGGAGGCTTCGATTGCCTATCTTCCGCTCGGGAGGGCTTTTCAGGTCAGTGCGGGAGATGAACTGATGGCTGTTACGTGGCCGAATATAGGGTCGCCGCGAGATGTTCCCCTGACAATTCCGAGATTTCTTCAGTTTCCAAATGAGATGAATGTTCGAAAGACGAAAGTTCTTATAGCCAGACAAAAACTTTCGCGTGCCACGTATTGGGATACGCCCCAGCCCGCCATGGTTGTGGATCTGGCAATGAGGCCTGAGTGGAGTGGAAGTCCGCTCATCGATCAGCACGGAGACGTAGTGGCTGTCTGCATGGGTGCCGAGTACGGCAAGAAGGACTCGAATACTTCCCAGCAGATGCCCTACACAGTCAGCGTTGAAGTCTTTCAAGGTCTTCCTCCAGTTGTCTTGGAGAGTGCCTCAGAGCCACCCGCAATTCCAAAACAGATGTCCGATGAAGATCGCTCACGTGTGATGAACCTCTGGCGGGTTTGGGTGATGAAAGCCAAAGTCAGCAAGGTTCCAAGAATTCAGATGGGTGGTGTCGAGGTTCCGCTGACCGACAAGCCAGAGCAGATCGAGTCTTTCCTGGTCTCGCAAGGTGGTAACGAGAAGCCCCAAGTCCGCCAGGTTGCCGCTGGCCAGGCTGCTCAGAGAGCGACACGTGCCTCACTCGTCAACTGGATTTTCCGTCCGAATCCTAGAATTCCTTTTCGCGTCAATGTCGAGTATGCCGTTCAAGATCAAAGCCTTCAGGCACTGCCTGCGCCAGAGGGCGGTGGCTACGCGATCCCAATAGGCTTTGTAAGAAGGGCATTTCGTAGCTATCTACCGTAGTGCTTTGGCAGGACTTTCGACTCAATTGATCATCCGCTCTGATAGGGGTTGTCCGCCTTCTAATGAAAAGCCTCAACATCCTCATGGTCTTTCCGCAACTCCCCTACCCGCCTGAGAGTGGTGGACGCATTGTCACCTTCGAGATGGTTCGATTCCTGCTTCAAAGACACCAAGTCCGGATTGCCTCTTTGCAGCATCGTTCCGAGGACATCGAATCAGCGATACATCTCGAGAAAATGGGCGCCAAAGTAACTATGGAGAAAGCGCCTTCCCGGAAATCGGTTCCGCGTTTGTTGCGCTCTGTCTTCTCCGACTGCCCCTACAAAGCGCACCGTTTCTACAGCAAGCAGTTGGATCTCAGGATCCAGAATCATCTGAACCTGGAGCGCTTTGACGTCATCCACGCCCAGAACTTCTACATGGCACAGTACATCAAAGGTACTGAACCATGTCGAAAGGTTTACTACAAGGAGAACTATGAGGGTCTTCTCCTCAAGAGATATGCTGCGACCCTTCCCAATCCTGTGACACGCATGTTCTGGCAGCGTGAAGCAGAAAAGACATCACGGTTCGAGACGAATCTGGGTCGTCGCTTCGATGCGACACTCTGCATCTCGCCAGCGGATGCAGAGAGGCTTCGTGCCGCCAGTCCCGATATAGACTGGCAGTCGATTGCCCCATGCATCAATCTTGACGAACACTGCTACCGGAGGCGTGAACAATCTCCACCTATGCTACTTTTTCTGGGAATGTTGAACTATTTCCCGAATGTGGATGCTGCCGAGTATTTTGTGCGGAAGATATTTCCTGCAGTCAGAAACCGTGTTTCTGGTGTTGAAGTGTGTTTCTGCGGCCACTCACCAGACAGCAGGATGCAGCGTTTGTCAAAGTATCCTGGCGTCAAAGTGATTGGCTCGGTTGACGATCCAAGTGACTTTATGGAACGATGCAGCGTCTTCATCATCCCGCTCAGGATAGGTGGAGGCGTGAGACTCAAATTGCTTCAGGCGCTGGCCAAGGGCTGCGCGGTTGTCTCGACAAGCATTGGAAGTGAGGGTTTGGCTTTCGAACACCGGAAACACTTGCTTATCGCAGATGAACCAGATGCTTTTGCGGATGGCGTTGTCCAGTTGCTCAAAGATGCTGCTTTGCGCGAATCGCTAGGACTGCAAGGCCATCGTCAGGTGGAGCAGCACTACAGCCCTTCGATCGTGTTGCCATCTCTGGAGCGAGTCTATCTGGGAGAGAATAATCTCTCTGGAAGGGTTTAAGGCGGGATAAGGGTATGAGAGTTCTGGTGAATGGGATCTCCAAGAGATTTGGGTCGGTTTCTGCACTTCGAGGTGTTCGTCTTGAAGTCGAGCACGGCGAGTTCTTCTTCCTGCTTGGACCTTCCGGCTGCGGCAAGACGACCCTGCTTCGAATTCTCGCCGGATTTGAAGAACCTGATGAGGGGACACTCCACTTTGACGAAGAGGACGTTACTCGCCTTGCGCCTGAGAGGCGTGGTGCCGCGATGGTTTTTCAGAGCTATGCGCTCTGGCCTCATCTGACGGTTGAGGAGAACATTGCCTTTGGGCTGGAAGTGCAGGGAACTGCTCAGAATGAGAAGAGAAGGCGAGTTGGGGAAATGCTTGATCTCGTGCGTATGGGGGGATACGAAAAGCGTCGTCCAGGCCAGTTGTCTGGTGGCCAGCAACAAAGGGTTGCCCTGGCTCGTGCTTTGGTGGTTCAGCCAAGACTGGTGCTCTTGGATGAGCCGTTGTCCAACCTTGATGCGAGACTTCGACTGCAGATGCGCACGGAGATTCGTCAGATCATCAAGGACTCTGGTCACACAGCGGTATACGTCACTCATGATCAGAAAGAAGCGCTTTCCATGGCTGACCGATGCGCGATCCTCGATCAGGGTGTTCTCGTGCAAGTCGGCAGGCCTCGGGAAGTCTATGAGAGACCAACGAACCGTTTTGTGGCAGACTTTCTTGGGGAGATCAATTTCCTGTCTGGCAGGATAGCCTCGTCACAAGGCAATGGCATGTACACAGTTCAGATGGATCAGATCAATCGTTTGTGGAGTGGGATTGCGCAGGAAGAACTTGGTATCGGAGCACAGGTTCTCTGCGGCATCAGGCCGGAATGTTGGAAAGTTGACGATCATGCAAGTCCAGGAAGCAACACTTTGAATGGGAGTGTCGTGTCCTCAGTTTATCTTGGAGAAGTGACGCAGCATTGTGTGGCCTGCTCTGCGGCGGATGGTGGTGACATTCGAGTTCTGGAGATTCATTCTCCTGTTCGCCGGCCGGGACCCGTGACACTTGTGGCGGAACCAGAATCAACGATAGTTCTGAAATCGGAGTAGGATACGGGGCGTTTTCCATGCATGGCAAAGAAGAGAAGTCAGGTATCTCAACGGCAGTTTTGTTCTGTGTCTTTGTTGCCGTATTGGGACTTCCTTTTCTGCTGAGGCCTCAGGAGGCAATCCGGCCCTCGAACGCACTCCCTTTGGTCATCATCAGCCCGCACAATGAAGCGATACGGTATGAGTTTGGCAGGGCCTTTTCTGACTGGCATGAGCGCCGGTATGGAGTCCCTGTTGATGTGGACTGGCGCAACGTTGGTGGAACGTCGGAAATCACGAGGTATCTGGGAGCCCAGTTTGCTTCGGCATTTCGCGCCCATTGGCAGGCTCTCGGTCACTCCTGGACTTCCGAGGCTGCAACTTCATTCAGTAATCCAAAAGTAGATCCCCACGATGAATCGCTCTCTGACGCGATCAGAGAGGCACGTCGTGAATTCCTAACCTCAGATGTTGGCGTCGGGATTGATCTCTTCTTCGGTGGAGGAGAATACGATCATTCCAGACAGGCAGCGATGGGGCATACGGTGCCCTGTGGTTACCGAGACACTCCAGAAGGGCATGAGGTCTTGGAGAAGGAGATTCCGGAGACAATCTCGGGCGAGCGATGGTGTGACTCGGAAGACCGGTGGTATGGTGCGACAGTCTCGTCGTTCGGGATCTGCTACAACACGGACATTCTTCAGTTGATGCCTTTGACAACGGCTCCGAGCTGCTGGAGGGACTTGGGACAACCGGAGTTGTTTGGAACTGTGGCACTTGCAGATCCGACCAAGAGCGGCTCTATGATGAAAGCGTTTGAGATGGTCATTCAGCAAGAGATGGCAGACGCAGTTGCAGGTCTCAGTCCGGATTCACCTGAGTATGCAAGCCAGCTCGGCAAAGGTTGGGCTGAGGGTCTGAATGTGATCCGAAGAGCGGCGGCCAATTCCCGCTACGTGACAGATTCCGCATCGAAAGTAACCTGGGACGTAGCTCTTGGTGATGCCTCTGTGGGGATGTGCATTGATTTCTACGGCCAGTTTCAAGCGGAGGCCGTTTCATTGCCGGGTGGTGCGAGCCGAATGCATTATGTTTCTCCGAAAGGGGGAACGACTGTCAGCTGTGATCCGATTGCCATGCTGAGGGGGGCACCGAATCGGGAACTGGCGCAACGTTTTATTGTCTTTACGTTGTCAATGGACGGTCAGAAACTCTGGGGCTTTCGAGCTGGCACACCGGGAGGCCCTTCCAAGTATACACTCCACCGGCTTCCCATCCGCCGAGACTTCTATGTTTCTGAATTCATGCCGTACAGAAGCCATCCTGGTGAGAATCCATTCACGCTGGCAGAGTCCTTCACTTACCATGGGGAATGGACAGGGAAACTGTTTGGCATCACCAGGCTTCTGATCCAAAGCATGTGTCTCAACACAGGTGATGAACTGCGTTTGGCGTGGAGGGCGGTCCTCGACGCTGGAGGGCCGGATGCCTCCCCGCGGGCGATGCGTTTTTTTGAAGCGTTGCCGGAGAACGCCAGTCTGGAGCGCATAGCGGAGACCAATTCGGAGATGCGAAGGAAAGCGGATGAAGTCAGAATCGTTCGACTCTGGGGAGCCTTTTTTCAGCAGCAGTACCGACTTGCGCGTGAAGCGGCGTTAGAAACGAAGGGGATCTGAGATGTCAGGCAGAGGAGCAGTTTTCGCGTTTGCGGTGATCGTCCTTATACTGGGAAGCTTCTTTCTCTATCCCTTATACAAGACCGTTCGCGGTGGTTTCTTTGATGACGACGGGCATTTCACTTTGGAGTTCCTCAAGGAAGTCTTCCGTAATCCCATCTATCTCGAAGGGCTTTGGAACTCGTTTCGTCTTGCTGTGGCAACAACTCTGGTTGTCCTTTGTCTTTCGGTTCCGTTGGCGTTTCTAAGTTCGCGATTTCTGTTTCCCGGTAAGTCGTGGCTGGCAGGGATTGTCCTTGTACCGATGATTCTGCCGCCTTTCGTCGGGGCGATTGGACTTCGGCAATTCTGGGGACAGATGGGGGTGCTGAACGCGATTCTCTTCAGACTAGGCATCTGCTCGGGACGACCCATTGACTGGCTTGGCATCAATCAGTTTTGGGGCGTTGTGATTGCTCAAGCCCTGCATCTGTATCCAGTGATGTATCTCAACGCAACCGCAGCTCTTTCGAACATAGATCCGGCGATGGATGAAGCGGCGAGGAATCTGGGCGCGGGTCGGCTGCGCCGCCTGTTCGGGATCATGTTGCCTCTGATGATGCCCGGACTTTTCGCCGGTGGCACGATTGTCTTCATCTGGGCGTTCACGGAATTGGGCACTCCCCTTATGTTTGACTTCAACCGTGTGAGCAGCGTTCAGGTCTTCAGCGCCATCAAGGAGGTCGGAGATAACCCGTTTGCCTACGTGTTGGTTGTTGTAATTATGTTCTCTTCTGTCTGTGCATTTCTCTTTGGGAAGTTCATTGCTGGAAGACACAGCCAGGTTGTTGCGACCAAAGCGGCTCGAGCGAGTCAAGAGAAGCGTCTTGTTGGAAGCCGAGCATGGATGGCGACACTTCTTTTTGCAGGCGTCTCATTGCTTGCGCTCATCCCGCACACTTGTGTGGTGCTGATGAGCCTGAGCCGTGACTGGTACTCCAGCATTCTTCCCAGCCAGTGGACGACCGAACACTATCGAGCTGCGTTGGGGCACGCCATGACTGTTCCGAGTATTGGAAACAGTTTGCGATATGCCTCGCTAGCAACGCTTCTGGATGTTTTTCTCGGACTTGCTGCAGCGTGGATCATTGTCCGTTCGAAGATTCGAGGACGCGCCCTGCTGGACGCATTGGTGATGGCTCCGCTTGCAGTGCCCGGGTTGGTACTGGCGTTTGGCTACATGGCAATGTCTCAGCCAGGGGAGTTCTTCAGCATCCTGGATCCGACGGAGAACCCCACTGTTCTACTCGTCATTGCGTACTCGATTCGTCGGCTGCCGTATATGGTTCGGGCGCTTGTTGCAGGTCTCCAACAAACAGGTGTTGTCTTTGAGGAGGCGGCTCGAAACCTGGGTGCAGGTTCGTTGAGGGTGTGGAGGAAGATTACGTTGCCTTTGATCGCAGCGAATCTTGTTGCTGGTGGAATCCTGGCTTTCTGCTTTGCCATGCTTGAGGTGAGCGACTCCCTCATGTTGGCTCAGAAGCAGGAGTATTTCCCCATAACCAAAGCAATCTACGAATTGTTTCAACTCTTGGGTGAAGGGCGTTATCTCGCTGCTGCGCTTGGAGCGTGGAGCATGGTGTTTCTCGCCGTCGGCTTGCTTCTTGCTGGACGGCTTCTTGGCAAGAAGATGGGAGCATTGTTTCGGGCATGATACGTGAAACTGAGGAGGCTTTTTCATGTGCGAGTGCTGCGGAAAGAAGAAGGTTGAGGCAAAGAAGACTGATCCGTGTTCGACAGCAAAGATACTGGGCTGTTCGAGCCAAGGCGCTTCAGTGCCCGCAGAAGAAGAGTGTCCGTTGACCTGGTTTGGTAACATGATCGGACACTGCCATGAATATGCCGTTAAGGCTCATGTCGAGGGCAAGCCGATCGTTGGGATTATGTGCGAATACACTCCTCGCGAGCTGATCATGGCTGCGGGCGCAGTTCCGGTTTGTCTTTGCGGTGGTTCTCTCGACACCATCTCTGTGGCGGAGCAGGAACTCCCTTCGAATCTCTGTCCCCTCATCAAATCCACTTACGGATATCACCTTCAGAGATCAAACCCGTTCCTCGAAATGTCAAGCCTCATTGTTGCAGAGACGACCTGCGACGGGAAGAAGAAGATGTACGAGCTGATGGCTCAGACAAGGCCGATGTACATACTCGAATTGCCCCAGAAGGAGACCGATGGCGATGCCAGGGCACACTGGTATCGGGAAGTGGAGAAACTCAAGAGCCATCTGGAATCTGTTTTCAAGGTGAGAATCACGGACTGCGCCCTCAACGAGGCCATTGAGAAGATGAATCGTGAGCGGTCGTTACGGCGTCAGTTGGCGGCCCTGATGCAGCGCGATCTGCCACCCCTGACAGGAAGGCAACTGATTCAGTTCAAGAGCAGCATCTCCTGTATTGACACCGATTGTGCGCAGTACGAGAGGGCTTTGGAGATGCTGTCTGCAAAGCCGCCTGACCGTAGCATGGGCTCACGCGTTCGCGTGTTGATGACGGGTGTTCCCATGGCACATGGTGCGGAGAAGGTGCTTGATATCATTGAGGAACATGGTGGTCTTGTCGTCTCTATGGAGAATTGCACCGGACTCAAGCCGATTATGGATGATGTTCCTTGTGGGAACGGTGACCCACTGAGAGCCATTGCGGATCACTATTTCAAACTTCCATGTTCTGTGAAGACGCCCAACAATTCGCGTCTGAATCTGATCCGAAGGTTGGTGAAGGAGTATCGTCCGGAATGCATCATTGATCTGGTATGGCAGGCCTGTCTGACCTATGATGTCGAATCTCATTTTGTCAGCCAGACTGCCGAAGAGATGGGACTTCCTTATCTTCGCGTGGAGACCGACTACTCGCCTTCCGATACAGCCCGAATTGCGGTTCGCGTTGAGGCGCTCTTTGAAACGGCTGGGGGCACTCCGAGTCGGTATCAATGAAGACCGCCTGAAGCAGAAATGCTTGGAATATCTCTGCTATCTCAACTTCCATTTGAGATGGCTGAAGAATACTGCTGCGAAATGTGTCAGCAGAACCCAGCCACCACCGATGATGACGACGGCACTGACAGGGTATCCTCCGTAAGGATGGCTTATCTCACCTCGAAGGCTCCAGAAGATGATCAGAAACAGCGAGCCGGGAGCAATGAATTTGATTGACCAGTCCCACCATGAAGCGACAAGAGCTCCTATGGGTTTTCCAGACGACTGGCCAAGGTGATCTCTCATTCTTCCATGCTCGTAGTACCATCCGACCAAAAGGCATTCGACAAGGCCAACGGTCATCAAGCCGTAGCCGTTTAGAAAATGATCCACAATGTCGAGCCAGAAAAGACCTGCTCGCGAGCAGAAGACAAGGCTTCCAACAAAACCAATGCTGCACGTGATCGTCACCAGACGGGCGCGCACAATCTTGAATTTGTCCAGCGCCGCAGCTGTGAAGGCCTCGATTATAGAGATCGAGGACGACAGCCCCGCAACACAGAGCGTCAAAAAGAAGATGGTACCCAAGAGTCCACCTGTCAAGTTTCCCATGAGTGTCAATGCTTTGGGATAGACGACAAAGGCAAGCCCCGGGCCTTCGGTGACAACACCGTGTACCGTTGCGCCAATCTCTTGAGCCATATACCCAAGGATGCTGAAGACGGCGAAGCCCGCTACAAAGGAATAGAGAGTGTCGGCAAGGCTGGTGATCAGGGCGTAGCGTATGATATTCACCTTTCTTGGAAGGTAACTGGCGTAGGCGATCATGATGCCAAAGCCAAGAGACAGAGAGAAAAAAATCTGTCCGAAGGCGTCCTGCCACACCTGCTTCTTCGACAGAAGAGTCCAGTCCGGATAAAGGTATGCCTTGACCCCCTGCATGGCACCAGGAAGTGTCAGGCTCCAGAAGACAAGAGTGAGGGTCAAGAGCAACAACAAAGGCATGAATATCTTGCACGCTGCCTCAACTCCCTTTTCAACATGCCGAAAGCAGATGCTCCAATTGACGACCCAGACAAGGATCGTGGCAAGAAGGATCTGCCATCGCAAGCTTCCCAGACTCCAGACAGTGTCCGACAAAGCAAGGAAGTCATTGTAGAAGAAAGACTGACTATCTTCTGCCCATGGAAATCCAGACCAGATCGAGCGGAACGCCATCACCATGTAGTTGACGCACCAACCGATGATCACATTGTAGTAGAGAACGATCCCGAACATGACGAAGATGACAGGCCACCATCCGAGCCATTCCCATTCCTTCCCAACCTTCTCCAACGCGGCGGGTGCAGAACCCTGTTTTTTGTGACCCAACGCGAACTCAAGCACCAGAAGCGGAATCCCAACGATGAAGAGAGCCACAAAATACGGGATCAAAAAGGCACCGCCGCCATTCTTGTGACAGAGGAAACTGAACCGCCAGATGTTGCCCAGCCCGACGGCTGAACCAACAGCGGCAAGAAGAAAACCATAACTGCTCTTCCATTGGCTTCTGTCGTTTGAATCGTTCATCAAAAGGTTCTCCATAGACGAGTTCAGAAGAACTCGATTGGCATTGAATCGTCGAATGTTGCCAAAAATGAGCCTATCTTTCAAGCTTGGATTGCCGATCTGAGACAAGATTGATGCTCCACTCGAAGTCCTGGATAGTTCCTCCATACGTCTGTGGGGAGAACCTCGTAGCACGCTTGACCTCAACATTATTGGGAACTAGGATTCCAGAGAGATCAACGGAGAGTGACTGCCCGATGACGGCACGCCGCCGGAACAGGTGGTTGACGGTGGATTCTGAGATGAGCGTGAAGCGACGAAAGAGAAGCCAGGAACTAAATCCCTCCAGAGGCTTCAGCATCGTTCGGCAATCGGTCTTGACGAAGGCTCTGCTGTTGTCATTTCTGGTTATTGGGTTCTACCTTCCGGCTCTTCACGCAGGATATATTTGGGACGACCGGAATGTCATTGAGAATCCAAACATTGCATCCCCCAAGGGGCTGTTTGGGCTCTGGAGAGATCCCAAATCAATCTCCGCTGTTGAATCAGGTTACTGGCCTCTGACCTATACTTCCTTCTGGATAGAATACCGCATCTGGGGTGACAGACCATTTGGATATCACTTGACAAATGTTGTTCTCCATTTGGCAAATGCGATGCTGGTCTGGCTTGTTCTGATGAGACTCGGTGTCCCTTGGGCGTGGTTTGCTGCACTAGTCTACGCTCTTCATCCAATGCGTGTCGAGTCAGTTGCATGGGTTGTGGAACGTAAAGACCTTCTCTCCGGTTTCTTCTACTTGTTCTCACTGAAGGCCTATCTGTCGCTATCTCAGACCATGAGAAGCCGTCACTACTGGTTCTCTCTCGCATGGTTTATCTGTGCGTTGCTAAGCAAATCAGTGGCTGTGACATTGCCTGCTGCAATCCTTGCCATCCTTTGGTGGCGGAACGGCAGAATTGAACGAAGAGAGGTGCTGCGGCTCATCCCGTTCTTTGCCGCTGGGTTGGTGCTTTCCCTGCTTGGGATGGTTCTGACCCGGCAGTCTGGGCAGCTGATGGAAGAGCTGGGCGTCGTGGAACGTTTTCTGGTTGCTGGAAGAGCCTTCTGGTTCTATGCAGTGAAGACCGTCTTGCCTTTCGGACTCATGGCAGTCTTTCCAAAGTGGTCTGTTGACTCAACGATCTGGTGGCAATATCTGTTTCCCATCTTCGCCGCTTTGACATTTGCGGTCTTGTGGTCACTTCGGGAGCGCTTGGGTCGTGGAGCTTTTGTTTCGGTGTTCTATTTTGCCCTGACGCTATCCCCGACGCTGGGTTTCTTCAACTTTCCACTGTTTCGCTACACGTATGTGACACAGCGCTATGCATATCTTGGGAGTATAGGGCTCAT
>JAKQFZ010000530.1 GCA_029558215.1 Candidatus Omnitrophota bacterium | reverse complement strand
ACCGGAACCACAGGCCGGATCGAGGATCAACCCGTGGAAAGGTTCGATGATATCCACGATCAACTTGACGATGGCGGTGGGGGTGAAGAACTCGCCACCCTTTTGACCTTCCGCCATTGCGAACGAGCCAAGAAAATATTCGTAAATTTTCCCAAACACGTCCCCCTCGACATCCATGGGAATGGAGTTGAAGGTTTTCAACAGGGTAGAAAGGCTCTTGTTCTCCATCGTGTGAAAGGTCTTGGGGAGAACGTCCTTCAACGGTTCGTTTTCCGCCTCAATGGCCTTCATGGCCTCGTTGATCGCCTTGCCCACATTGGCATTTTCGGGAAGCTGGATCAGGTGGGAGAATCTGGCCTCATCAGGCAGGAAGAGAACCCCACGGGCTTGGTAATCCGTCTTACCAATCTGACGGCGACCGGACGACTTGCCCTCAATCTCCTGCTTTGCCACGGAAAACCGGTGATCAGCGTACTTCAGGAAGATCAGGCCAAGGACAGGGATGGCGTATTCGGCAGATTTGAGCTTGGAGTTGGCTCTGAGTTCATCGGCAGCTTCCCAAAGACGGGTTTCGAGACCTTGGAGACTGCCATTACCACCATTTGCCATGCGAATCCCGCCTTCCTCATTCAGTTACGCGTCAACGCCCCAACAGTAACCATGGGTGGTTGGGATGACAAGCCGGACCGGTGGGTTTCTCAGGGTGCTATGCGGTAGACAGGACTACTTCCTAAAGAGCAGTGCCATGATGAGGATAAAGAGTCCGACCCCAAAAAGGCTAGGGCTCCTTTGTCTGGTCCTTTTGAACCGCCGGACGAGTTGCGGTTGAGTTCCTCGCTCGCGCGTTGACGTTTCTCCAATTGCGATCCGTAACCACCACTGTCCTGCCACCCGTGCATAGTGTTTCCTCCTTGCGGGGGTCCGGATATCAGCGATCAGGGCGGTGGGCAAGAGCTAGAGACTGGCGAATCGGGACAAATGTGCGGGCTCGTGAATCGGGTAAGTCGCTATTCGACAATCCTGAGCCTATCAACGCACCGTCTCATTTCGTGGAATGGGTTCGTCTCAATCCCGTCAAGAACAAGGCAATTGCACCAGCTATATTGACGACCAATTTCGCTTGAAGAGTTTCAGCGATCTTGTCTGAGGCGTGGGCATCGCTCTCTCGATTTCGAATGCAGGAGATGGAATTGACGATTGTCGAGCATGATCCTGCGAGCCTCTTGTACTCTGCCTGCGTTTGGGTATTGGGTGAGAAATGGAACTGCTGCGCTGCTTTCTGATAGAGTGATGGGAAATCGTCGTTGTTGGTATATGTTCCCCCAGTTTCGTTGATGATCAGCTTGCACAGAGATTCGAGCATTGTCTTGCTTGCGGTAATGGCTCCGTCAGGATCGGTTAGGACTCTTGCCTTTGCCTTGGTCCACAACCGTTGCACATCGAACAGATTGGAATCATCAAACAGTTCTGCCATGTCAGGTGCGGACTCAACCTCTGCGAGCGTTGGCATGCGCAAGAGCCACGCTGTTGAACGAATCCAGCACCCCTTTGTGTGTTGGGTCAGTTCGGTGATCGCGGCGTCCACCTGTTCTACCTGCTCCTTGTATTGCTCGCCGATCCCTCTGTAGATTCTTGGGGGAACCCTGATAGACAGTTCAAGGATGTCAATGAATTCATGGAAGAATTGAAAATTTTTCTTGGCGAAACAGGGAAGCGTTGAATACGCTTGTTACGCATGCACAACGATCATAACTATTTTATGGAACTTGCCTTG
>JAKQFZ010000493.1 GCA_029558215.1 Candidatus Omnitrophota bacterium | reverse complement strand
GGCTGGGAGTTCAACACCAATGGCAACTTCGAGGGCTGGTCAACAGTCAACGTGTCTTCTGCAGCGGTCACCAGTGGGTATCTGCAAGGGACAAGCTCGAACACCGATCCTCGCTTCATTTCACCCAACAACCTTGGGTACCAGGCCAGCGAGTGGGAGATCATCGAGATTCGGATGAAAGCCACTGCAGGTAATGTTATAGACCTGTTCTACCTGACAACGCTTGATTCAGTGTTCTCGACCACCAAACGTTTCCAGGTACCTATTTCTGACAACAGTAGCTTTGTGGTGTACCAGATAGACACACGCTTGGATCCGAACTGGACAGGGACGATCAAACAGTTGCGGTTTGATCCGACGAATGCCTCTGGCGCCACAATTCAGGTGGATTACTTCCGTCTGATTCGCACAGGTCCGCCATTGGAAGATACAGCCACCCCGACCAACACCACGGTGCCGAGTTCCCCGACGAACACCCCGACCAATACGCCGACGCCGACGGTGACCAACACCCCGGCTCAGATCGGTTGGGACTTCAACACCAATGGTGACTTTGAAGGTTGGACGACGGTCAATGTTTCCTCTGCCGCGGTTACAGGTGGCGTTCTTCAGGGAACCAGTTCCAGTACTGATCCTCGACTGATTTCGGCCAACAATCTTGGCCTTCAGGCCAGCGAGTGGGAGATCATCGAGATTCGCTTGAGGGCAACTGCGGGCACGAACTTGGAGTTGTTCTACCGGACGACGGGCGACTCTATCTTCTCGTCCACCAAACGCTTCCTGGTTCCGATTACCAGTAACAGCAACTACGTCGTGTACGAAATTGACACGCGCCTGGAGGCAAACTGGACAGGCGGAATTCAGCAGTTCCGCTTTGATCCGACAAACGCTTCTGGAGCCACAATTCAGGTAGACTACATTCACCTGATTCGTACGGGTCCGCCACTGGTGGATACTGCGACACCAACGAACACTACTGTGCCGAATACACCGACCAATACACCGACGAATACGCCAACGCCGACGGCGACCAGCACGCCGAGCCAGGTCGGTTGGGAGTTCAACACCAACGGTGACTTTGAGGGTTGGACTGCCTTCCAGTTCACGAGCCCGACGGTTGATACTGGTGCTTTCAAGGGAACTACTTCGGGAACCGATCCTCGAATCATCTCGCAGAACGGCCTTGGTTTGAACACAGCAGACTGGGCGCTGATCGAGATCCGAATGAAAGCCTCCACCGGAAGCTTCTTTGACCTGTTCTTCCGAGGGACGGCGGATTCGGTCTTTTCTTCTGCGAAGAGATTCCGAGTCACTGTCGAGCCCGGCACACAGTACGTGACTTACGGTATTGACACCACACTTGAGCCGAGTTGGACGGGCGATGTCACTCAGTTCCGGTTCGATCCGGTTGAAGTCTCCGGTTCCAGTGTTGAGATAGACTACATTCGGCTCTATCGCACTGCTCCGGCTGCCACGGCAACCAAAACACCAACGAACACACCGACCACTGGTCTGACCAATACCCCGACCAGAACGCCGACGAATACGCCAACCAATACACCGACGAACACTCCGACCAACACCCCGACCAACACGCCGACGCCACTTCCGACAGACGTGAAGTGGGAATTCAACACCGATGGCAGTTTTGAAGGTTGGTCAACAGTCAACATGACCTCCACACAGGTGTCGGGTGGATACTTCGAGGGAGTCAGTTCAACCACTGCACCTCGCATGACATCCGCTGACAACCTCAACTGGAAGGCCTCCGATAGGGTCTGGATCAGAGTTCGGATGAAGGTGACGGCTGGCAACAGAGCAAGGCTGTTCTTCCGAGCACCGGAGGACGGAGTCTTCTCAACTTCCAAGATGTACGAGTTGACCGTCTCCGACAACAGCAACTTTGTCGTCTACAACATAGACACGACGACTCACGCCAGTTGGACAGACATCATTCGGCAGATTCGACTTGAGCCCAGTAACGCCACCAGCGCAACGATCCAGGTAGACTACATCTACGTCTACGTCACCGCCCCATAAGGCCGCGTTTGGCGCACACATTACAGAGACACTTGGAGAGGAGCGCACACCAGCGCTCCTCTCCCTTTCTGCCCGCACCCGTCAATGACTATTTTAACATCCGTGTTTGATTCCTGTTTGCGAATAGTGATATCATGCTTGGCGATAGGATGACGCGTGCCGTTTTTCCGGAAAATTCGAAGAAAGACTGTTCCAAGAAGGTTGTGCAATGCTCCGAAGTTTTCACTACCATGCAGAGAAGGGAATTCAGACGGACTTGCCTCTCGAGAGTTTTCCGGAACTCATCAAGGACAATCAGAACATCATTTGGGTGGACATGGTTGAGCCGACACAGAAAGAAATCAAGACCGTTCTGGCGGAGACATTCCAGTTTCACCCTCTGGCAATCGAAGACTGCCAGACTCCCGCTGAGCGTCCCAAAGCGGAGAGCTATGGTTCGTACCTGTTTGTGATCCTTCCCGCGGAAGGGCTGAGATTTGTTGACGATGAGCCCGATGTGACCGAGATTGCCTGTTTCCTGGGAGACAATTTTCTGGTGACGTATCATCGCCGGAAACTGGCTTGTTTTGACGTCATGGCGCAACGTTGTCAGGCGAATCCGCATCATCAGATGGCGCGTGGGCCTGCGTTCATCATGCACGGAATCATTGACACACTGGTGGACAGCTATTTCCCGCATATCGCCAAGGTAGATAATGAGCTTGATGATCTTGAACAGGAGATATTTCAGAGACCGTCTGAGGAAATCCTGAACAAGTTGCTTGATGCGCGTTGGAGAATCCAAACGCTGCGTCGGGTGCTCTCTCCGCAGAGAGATATCATTGCTTCTCTCTGCCGTTCGACTCACACTCAGATTGCCGGTGAAGTGCAAGTGTATCTGCGCGACGTTCTCGATCATCTCGTCAGGCTCGTTGACAACCTGGACAATTTCCGGTTCACCATGTCGGGTATCATGGAAATCTACCTCTCGCTGAACTCCAACCGGATGAACGAGGTCATGAAGACGCTCACGGTGATCGCAACAATCATGATGCCTTTGACCGTGCTGACAGGAGTCTATGGCATGAATTTTCATTTTATGCCCGAACTGTCTTGGCCCTTCGGATATGCGTTCTTTTGGATGATGGCTGTTGGCATTTCGGGATCCATGCTCCTCTATTTCTGGCGCAAAGGGTGGTTTTGATCGCTGTGTATGAGGTGCGGGGGAGGAAGAACGTTGGCTCGTAATGATTCCTGGTTGAACAAAGCCTTTCGGGAATTGCGTAACGACGCGATGATTATCTTCTTCTCTGCGGCACTCATCCTGGTGACTGTGCTCTTCCTCATGTTGTTGGATGAGAATCTATCAGCCAAGAAGAAAGATTTCCTTCGCGAAGGGGATCTTCTGGTCAAGCAGATCGAGCTCATCAGTAGTCGCTTTCGGGAAATATGGGGAAACGCCTCCCGACTTCGACTTACAGAAGGTCAAACACAGGCCTACGTCGAGCGGGAAATCTACCGCTTTCTTGACGAGGACAATGTCTTCTACCGCATCAAGATGATCCCCAAGCCTCGTGCAGAAGCGCTGGATCAGGTGCCGCCCCCGACCATCGTGGAGCATTCGGAGAAACTGGCGAGACTGAATACCTTTCGGAACAGTTTGATTCGACGGGATTTTACTGCCATCGCCGCGATACGCGAGATCCCGCTTGGTTCCTTCACCTATCGCATTGAGGCCTACTATGGAACTCCTGCAGGCGACACTCAGACTGACGCGCTTGCCGGAAGGTACAAACTCTACGCGCTTTTCTCGATCCTTGCGGCTTTGACCGTTTTCTTCACCATGTACTACGGAACATTTCTGCCCATGCGAAAGGTTGTCAAGTGCCTGGGAGAGGCCGACCGTCAGGGCGTTCAGATTCTGCGCCGTCCCCGCACCTTGATCGAAACCGCCTACAATCATCTTGCACGTAACACCATTGTGCAACAGATTGGGCTGGCTCTTACCGACTGGGCTGCATCAGCCGACCCACTCCTGGCAGTTCAGAGCCGTGAAGGACTTAGTCAGATAGCCACAAGGATTTCCCCGTTTCTCTTTCGCTCCAATGTCTTTGGCAAACTCTGGATGTTCCTCTATGTCCCTTCAGGCTCTCATTATGTTTCTGTTGGCAGTTCGGACGCTCTGGAAGTTCAACCTGCTGAGCACGATGGAGTCATCCAACTTCGTTTTCAGAACGGACAAGCATTCAGTC
>JAKQFZ010000473.1 GCA_029558215.1 Candidatus Omnitrophota bacterium | reverse complement strand
GGAGAAGGATGTCGGGCCATCGACCGCAAGTTTCAGATAGACCTGACCCAGAACGAACAGCAGCACGATGAGATCTCAGTTGGCATCAGTGCTTTACGCACTGGTTTTTACGAAGCAACTATTTCGATTACATGTACCCGCACCAACCGTGCACTAGAAGACTGGAAACGAAAAGTCTACGCTGCTCTCATAAAGGGATATCAGAAGCAGATGTCAGAATACCGACAGGCGCTTGCCAAAGCAGAGGCTGAGGCTGCAACGGAGGCCCTCGCTGAAATAGTCGGCCGCAGTTCGGCTGAGAACCGGAAGATTATGGACGCGGAGATCAAGCGCGCCGTCATTGAACGACTGCGGCGCGCTTACAATTCGCCAAACTGCATAGTCGATGATGACGAGGAATTGCCCAGACTCAACCTCTGGCAGACCCACGTTTGGGAGTCGACTATCCGCTTCCTGGAACAGGCATTTGAGTGGGATAAGATGGCCTACATCTTCTATCCCTATTTCTGGTCACGAAAGAGCGAGTGGGTAAGCAGCGAGTGGGTGGGCAAGATTCTGTATTCCGATGCAGATCCCCTGTTCGCCGATTTTATCAAGGCAGGCGCGGCTCGGGTGCAGCTAGCTGTCCGGCATAACTTCGAAACGCTTGTCGAACACTTCTGTGTGACAGGAAAACCCTGGGGCGGGGGACCACTTCCGGGAATCCATGACCTGTCATATCTGCCCTTCTACCAGGAACAACAGGCTCAATTGGGCAAGCCGGACAACGAGATCCCATATGGTGATCCGTGGGAGGTACGTGTCCCGACGACGTTGATCAAGCTTCGCAAAGATGATCAAGTACCAGTGTTCAGCCAGGGGTGTCTGTTCACCATAAGCGGGAACAATCAGGGCGACTTGGATAAGGGTGTCCTCCCGCAGGATTTGCGCAAGGGCATTGAAAGTCATGGATTCTCGCTCTCTTCGGGTGGAAATCTCACGATCAGCACAGAAGTGCCGGATCTCCGGTGGCGGATCTTTGATTCCGAAAACAAGAATGGCTTTCTGATCAAGAAAGGTGAGAATCTGAACGTCTACCTCGATCAAGCTATCTCAGTCGACCCTAACGAAACTGCGAAGCAGGGCGGTGCCTAAGGCCTGGTCATCCTGCGCTGAAAACATGCTTCAGAGGATGATTCAGTGCCAGCCAGGACGCTAGAGCTGCCAAAAGAAGCCGTACTGCCTGGACGAGATCGGAAACAACTATGAGTGAGTCGAAGAAGTCTTGGCTGAGAGTGACTGACCGCCCTGAACTCAGGCGGCTAATGGCTAATGAGTTCCACGAGAATGGTAAGACAGAATTTGCTGAACAGGAAGCGAGTAGATATTTGAAGCGCTTGCACCCAAGACAGAGAGAGCTGCTACGGAA
>JAKQFZ010000470.1 GCA_029558215.1 Candidatus Omnitrophota bacterium | reverse complement strand
TGAGAAGGCCAACTATGAGGTCTATAATGTCGGGAGTGGTATCCCTCTCACAATCAAGGAAGTAGCTGAGGTTATCGCAGCTGCCTATGGGCGTCCGGACGTTCAGCCCGAGATCACTAAGACCTTTCGAAAGGGAGACATCCGACATTGCTATGCGGACATCACCAAGATACGAACCCAACTGGGCTTTGAGCCGCGGGTTTCCTTTGAAGAAGGAATTGCGGACTTAATCGCCTGGTCGCGTTCGACTGAATCTGTAGACAAGACGGAAGCCGCTTTGGCCGAACTGCGGGCAAAGGGGCTTCTCTAGGAGGACTTATCGGAATGAATCCGAGAACTGCAAATGGTTCCATCAAGAAAGCCTTGGTTGTGGGAGGAGCTGGTTTTATCGGCTGCAATGCCGCTGCCCGACTTCTCCAAGAGGGGTATCAGGTCGTTGTTCTTGACAATCTGTCGCGAAAGGGAACTTCGGACAATCTACATTGGCTTCAGGAGCAACCGGGAGATATAACCTTTGTTCAGGCAGATGTCCGACACTTTGACCAGGTACAGAAGGTATTCAAAGCGAATCCAGATTTTGATCTGGTTCTTCACCTTGCCGCCCAAGTGGCTGTCACGACAAGCGTCAGCAATCCCAGGGAGGATTTCGAGACCAATGCGCTGGGTGCATTCAACGTCCTGGAGGCCATCCGATTCTCACCCAATGAACCCACCCTCATCTACTCCTCCACCAACAAGGTCTATGGTGGCCTGGAGCGGATTGGTGTTGAGGAACGAGAAACACGATACGTCTTCAAGGATCTCGCCTTGGGAATCAACGAAGACTGCCCTCTTGACTTCCACACCCCCTACGGTTGTTCGAAAGGTGCCGCAGATCAATACGTGCGGGATTATGCTCGCATATACGGCTTGCGAACCGTCACCTTTCGGCAGTCCTGCATCTATGGTCCTCGACAATTTGGTGTTGAGGATCAGGGGTGGGTCGCCTGGTTTGTCATTGCCTGCCAGTTGAACAAACCGATCACAATTTACGGCAATGGGAAGCAGGTTCGAGACGCACTCAATGTCGCCGATCTGGTAGAAGCTTATCTGGCAGCCGCCCGTCATATTGATGTCACAGCCGGAAAGGCCTACAATATTGGAGGAGGTCCAAACAATACCCTGTCTGTGTGGGCAGAGTTTGGTCCTCTTCTGGAGAGTCTTTGCGGAAGGAAGATTCCAGTTCAGCATGCAGATTGGAGGCCGGGTGATCAGGAAGTCTTCATCTGCGATATCAGCAGTGCCAAGAAGGATTTCGGTTGGGAGCCTCGAATCTCTCTTCAGGAAGGCGTCAAACAGTTGTATCGGTGGGTCGAAGACAATCAGGATCTGATAAAGAAGATACTGGGCTGACCGGTAAACCCCATGTCATGGCAGAACGTTTGTGGCTTAGACTTGAGTACGTGCTTTTGTGCAGTTTGCTGCTCGTTTTGCCGAGTTTCATGGATACCGGCTACCAGACACCCACGATCACTCCAAAAGTTCTTCTGACAGTAGTCGTCTCGTGCATCCTGGCGCTCTTGTGGGCTCTTCGCAGAGTTATCTGGCGAGGCACAGTAGGGCATTTCATCGCACCGCTCCCTTTTCTCCTGATGGGTGGGTATCTCGCTTTCCATCTCATTCAGTCAGAGTACTTCCACTATGCGTTACGCGCCTCACTCTACAGTTTCCCTGCCCTGTTTCTTGGTCTCTACACCTCAGTCCACGTTCGAGGCCAGCGAGAACGCACTGGTGTTCTTCTCTTTCTGCTTCTTGCATCTCTGCCGGTCGCAGTCTACGCCATTCTGCAGTCGTTCGGAGTTGACTACGTTCAATGGGACGTGAACAACGACGCGAGACAACGCATTGGATCAACCTTGGGCAATCCCAGTTACGTGGGAGATTACCTGGCTGTTTGTATGGTCTTGCTGGTCGGACTGGTTCTTTCTATTCAGAAAAGGTGGCTCAGAGTAGTCGCTTGCCTCTATTTCCCCATTGCAGGTCTTGCCATTCTCCGTACTCTCTCTCGAGGGCCTTGGCTTCTCGTTACGGTCGGGATCATTTCTTATCTACTGATGGCAGGACGTTTCAGAGAGTTACCCAGGCTGCTCAACAGGCGTGTTGTCCTGATCGCTCTTGCCGTTCTGGTGCTCGTGGTGATTGTGCTGGGATTTCTCGTCAGCCGCATGGAAGACACCAAGGTTCTCTTGGAGAGGTTTCGCGAGGGAATCTACCTTCAGGAAAGCAGTGTTCAACTTCGTTTGACCGTTTGGGAGGTCACGACGAGGCTCTGGCTGAAACATTTCTGGCTCGGTTCTGGACTGCACCAATTCAGAGTCTTATACTTGGACGAACTGTATGAACTTCTCGTGACAAGACGTTCCCAAGCCTATTCTTCCTTTCTCTTCAAGACCAACGTGGTTCAGGCGGACAATGCCCACAATGACTATCTTCAGATTCTGGCTGAATGGGGAGTATTCGGCATGGCGGCATGGACGCTCATCCTGGCAACAGCCTTCTCTCTTGCATTCCGGCGGATGAGAGCTGAAGGCCACTGCACCCAACAGGGTTCCAGTCATTGGCAGAACTTCGCCGCGATTGCTTCTATGATCACGCTTCTTGCCGATGCTGCCTATGCCTTTCCATTTCAGTTGCCCGTCACCAATCTCATGGGCTTCGTCCTTCTCGGATGTATGGTGGGCTATGGACAGGAACCTGCAAGAGGAGCGGAAACACGTGTGCCCCGACTCGTCTCCGCCTTGATCCTCATTACGGTGATCTTTCTATCGGGAAAGGCACTCCAGCAGGTCTGGCATATTGACCGGGGGGAAAGACAGATACTTCAAGCACTGAGCGCTGAATCCGCTGGCAAGAGCGATGTCGCCCTGCGTCACTATCAGGAGGCATATCACTATCTTCCCGAAAACGGCGAACTCTCCGTTCTGATCGGCGCGTCATACAGCCGACTCGGACAGATGAGTACCGCTCGAGATTTCTACGAGAAGGCTCATCTGACCTACAACAATCCCACTCTGTATCTGAACCGTGCCATGGTCGCGTTGGAAACCAGACGCTATGAAGAGTGCGAGCGTCTTCTGGAGCGGGTCGAATCTCTGGTGCCAAATCATCCCCAGGTTCACTACCTTAGAGGCTTGTATCTCTATCTTAGAGGTTCTTTTGAAGATGCTGAAAAGGAGTTCCGAGCCGAGCTCAAGAACAGCAAGACAGATCTCAACACTCTACTCTATCTCGGCCAAACGCTCGTTCACTTGGAGAAAAGTCAGGTAGCGGAGAACACGTTCCGACGAGCAGTCCACGTGAGTCCCAGGAATATGGTTGCACGTGAGAATCTGGGTGACCTCTACAGTGAACAGCTGAACCTACCCCAACAGGCACTCACTGAGTATACAATTGCGCTGGAGATCGCCCGAAAATCTGGCAACGGGCGAGCGGAATACCGGATTCAGCGGAAACTGGATCAACTGCAGAGCCAATGACTTGGAACTTCCCTTGGACCTCTGGAAATGGCAGGAAGAGAAGACATTCATTCAGGTCTTGCCATGCAAATGTTTTCTGGTATCTTAATGCAGAGTCATTCAGTCGACCTTACAAGATCGAGAACTAAGGGGTGAGTGTTTTTGACGCAGGATGCAGACAGCGCCAAGATGGCTTCCTCAGGAAGAGAACGACGACAGCACACACGGGTTCCAGTGCAGCTGCCCGTAATAATCCGACTCAAAGGGGGTTCCTCCGCCTCCAAGAACGTCAGCCCAATTCAGGCGATTACACGCGACGTGAGTGAGGGAGGAATGTACGTTGAGTTGGGAGAGCGTTTTCTCACACCTGCAAGAAATCTGGCGATCGACAACTTTCTTCTTTTCCGAAGCGATTTGGAGATCGAGTTGAAACTTCCTATACAGCCTATGCCTATTCATCCCGTTGGCAAAGCAGTCTGGATCGAGAAGAAGATTCCAGGCAGACCGTTTCAGCATGGCATCGCCATCTGCTTCAAAAGCATTGATGACGATCATCTCAAACTGCTACTGGAGTTCCTGGCGAGAGTGTCTTGATGGCACGCTCAGCGCCAAGCAGGACACATGAATCATCTGGGCTAGTTCAGTCTCTTCTCTGCGATTGTTATCATCTGATAGACGCATTCCTGAAGGTGTCTGAGTTTTGGCGCCAGTTCGTATTCCAGGTTATCCGAAAGCTCCAGATAACTGGCCTGCTCCAAAGACTGCGCTGCCGCATCCAATGAAGTACGAACATCCTTATGCACCGATGACATCGAACGTCCCTTGATCACCATCTCATCAAAATTGATGCCCAGTGCAACAGCGGCATTGGAAAGACCCCGGTTAATCTCGATCCACGTCCCCAAAACTTCCTGGAGTCGCTCAAAGGCTCCCTTCTCGTCTCTCGACTGGATCATCTCAGCCACGACCGGCATCTCGTCAGCGATGCGGGCAAGATACTTTGCCACTTCATAGAGAATCTGGATCGAAAGGGTGCGAGGATTCTCTGTGTTCACCTCGATCGTCTGTACACTGTCGAGTGAGAGCCCCTCAAGCCTCATGTCATCGAGACCTTCCAGTTCGAGGCCATCAACCGCCATACGCACAATAGCACGATGTTTCGCCGAGATGGACTCGGTCAGGTGAACCAGAAGCCCCTTCAGGTCTGCAACAACTGAGCTCTGATGATCCCAATGCTCACCGTCAACAAGAACCTTGTACATGGTGCTGTGTCCTTTCACTCAACAGAGTCAACATAGGTTTTTGTCGCGCTTCAGAGTGCGCTTTTAGTTTGTTCAATATATCGCATCCATGAGAGGCCGTCAAAATACATTCTTCCGATAGACTCGTGTGCACTATCTTGTGGTGCCAATACCCCAACAGAACCACTCTCCTTCGGGACTTTCAACTCGAGATGCCCTGCGTGTCAGAAACAGAAGATTCCCCTCTTCGTCAGAAATTCTCTCTAGCTCCCTGCTCCCGATAGCCGTCTGGCCTTTCGATAGGCAAGACAGGCTTCACCCACAAACCAAATGGTCAAAGCCAGGATAAGACTCCCTACGACCGTCAGAAGGCCCTCTCCCGCTCTCCAGAAATCTCTCACGTTAATCCCCAGAGCCACTCCAGTCACAATAACCATAAAAACCATGGGAATCAATGTGTACCAGAACGGTCGACGCCGTGACAGAAGATAGAGAGTGGCCACAAGAAGACCCAAACCCGCCAACAACTGGTTCGTCGCTCCAAAGAGCTGCCAAAGAATAAGCCCCACGGACTGCCCCTCAATCCGAACCAAAGCAATGTTTCCGATCGCCAAGACAGCTATCAACGAGGAGAGGTATCGGTTCATCGTCTTTCTGAAGCCTAGCGCCTTGGCAATCTCCTCGACATTGTAGCGCAACAACCTCGTTCCAGTGTCCAGCGTTGTCAGTGCAAATCCAACCACAGTCAGCGAGATCAGAGTCGCTCCGAGGGCTTCCGGGATCCCGATCTGGCCGATGATCGATGCCGCTCCGTGAACAAAGGTTGGCAGTTTCAGTTTGTCCGTACCCGCATAACTCGAATAGGTCTGAAGCCAAACTTCCCGAGACGCGAAACCCGCAGTGCAGGCGATGATCGCCAAAACGGCAAGAAAGCCCTCTGTTACCATCCCGCCATAGGCAACAGAACGCGCGTCCGCAGGTTTGTCCAACTGCTTGGCCGTAGTTCCTGAGGAAACGATGCTGTGGAACCCAGAGATCGCTCCACACGCAACAGTGATGAAAAGAAAAGGAAACCAAGGTGGAACGTCCATGGGCGCTTTGTTGACCATGGGGGCGACAATCGGAGGAGCCGTCAGAAGCACGGCCACTGTCATAAGAATCATACCACCGTACAGTTGAAAACAGTTCAGATAGTCGCGTGGCTGGAGCAAGAGCCACACGGGAAGCACAGAAGCTAGGAGTGCGTAAGCAAGTAGAAGGTATATCCAAGTCTGGCTGGTCATTTCTCCCAATACAGGCAATGCGGTTACCGGATGATCTTTTCCATACCAGACAGAAAGAGCCATAAGAACAATGGCCACGATCGTAGCCCCTGTAAGATTTCCTCCCTTTCGGTAGACAAAATAACCCATGCCCACTGCGAGGATCATCAAGGTAACACAGGGGATCACAACTTGAGGAAACTTCAGCAACAGCCCTGGGATTACATAGGCAAAAACACCCATCGCCAAAGAAACCGCAAAGAAGATGAGTAGCAGAAGAAGGAATCTTCCGCGAATCCCTAACAGAGGCAACGCCACTTCACCAATGGACTTGCCTTCGTGACGCACGGACAACACCAAGGCAGCGAAATCATGAACCGCCCCGAAAAACACGCTTCCGATCAAGACCCAAAGCAGTGCTGGCCCCCATCCCCAAATCACAGCAACCGCCGGACCAAGAATTGGTCCTAGACCAGCTATCGAGGCGAAATGGTGACCAAACAAAACGGGTGCCTTGGAAGGAACATAGTCCATCCCGTCATTCAGAGAATGTGCCGGCGTATTCTCATCATCACGGATTCCGAAGACCTTGTAGTACAAATGCCTTGAATAATGGACCTGTGCAAGGATGAAAACTATGGCCGACCCAATCAGAACCGCCAGACTGCTCATATCCCTATCCCTTCAAACGACTCATCCGATGCCTGAGATATGTCGAAAGAGCCTTATCAAGCGGATCGGAAGTTCTCAGAAGAACATAGTCCACATGTTCCTGAAGACATCCGTTCCGATAGTAATCGAGTAATCCGGTCATCTTGGAAACATAGTCCCGTCGCAGTGCCTGGGGATCAGTCAGTATCTGTCCGTGCGTTTCCATGTCCTCGAATCGCACATAACCTTGAAATGGGAATTCAAGTTCTTCCGGCGTGAGAATCTGGAAAACCAGAACGTCGTGCTTTCGATGACGAAGCAGTCGAAGCCCTTCGAGTACCAAGTCCGCGTCCTGGAGAAGATCCGAAACGATGACAATAAGACCCCGCCGGCTCACACGCTCTGCTACACTTGTCAGATTCTCGGCAATCCGCGTTTGAGAATGCCCATCCAGTCGCGTCAAAGCATCAAGGATCGCCTGCAGGTGTCCCAGATGGCCACGAGGCGGAACATGCTCAACAATCTGCTCGGATACCCCAAAGAAACCAGTCGCATCCCGTTGCCTCAAGAGAAGAAAACTCAGAGACGCGATCAATATCTTGGCATACTCAAGTTTGGTCACTCCCCGTTCGGGAAACTGCATCGAAGCGCTCGTGTCCAGAACGAAATAGGCCTTGAGGTTCGTTTCCTCTTCAAACTGTTTCAGGTGCAGTTTGTCGGACTTTGCGGCAGCCTTCCAGTCAATGTGACGCAGATCGTCTCCGGGAAGGTATTGGCGATGCTCAGCGAACTCAACGTTGAATCCATGATAGGGGCTTTTATGCAGGCCCGAGATGAATCCCTCAACAACCAACCGCGATGATATCTCCAAGTCCCCAAGACTGCTCAGCACCACGGGATCAAAATAGTTTCCCTGAGAAGGGGCTTGAGTCTGTATGTTTCCTGGCTGCTCTCTCAAAACGACATCTCCTCTGTTACTCAGTGAATATAGCCCAGCCGCCCTGCAATCTCAATGTGAGAGGAAAATTGGACAAATGATCCGAGGTTGAATATGATCTTCGGAATTCACGCCTCTGTGGCAACTACTTGGAGAAGACAACCGTAATGCCGGACATCTTTCGTTCAAACCCTTTCCTGAGTTTCACCCACCGAGTTTTGGTGTCGCCTATCATGATTCTCGTCGCGGCCGTAATCATGCAAATGTGTCTGGGAGCTACCTATGCATGGAATGTTTTCGTCGCGCCATTGAAAGAGATTTCAGGTCTCGATCAAGGGCCAGTCCAACTTCCGTTGAGCATCTTCTATGTGGCGTTCCCCCTCACAGTGCTCTTCTCTCCCTGGCTTGTCAGGAATCTGGGGCCTCGCCGATGCGCCATCATCGGGGGTGTTCTCTTTGGTGGGGGGTGGCTCACTGCAAGTCTTGGACAGTCGCATTTCGGGATCGTGGTCGTGTCAATTGGGGTGCTCGCTGGAATCGGAGTCGGTTTCGCCTATCTCGTTCCGATTTCCACATGCATCCTGTGGTTCCCCAACAACAAGGGACTTGTGACTGGAATAGCAGTGGCAGGGTTTGGAGGAGGAGCGGCTCTTGTAAGCCGCATTTCAGGCTACCTCATCCAAGACTTGGCTTTCGATCCCTTCCATACTTTCCGTGTGCTTGGTACGTGCTTCATACTCGCAATTGGGGTTGCCGGTATGTTCATGCGACTGCCACCAGGTTGCACGGCAAACAGGCAAAGGCCTTTTCCTCTGAGCGACTTTCTGAATGCCAGACCCTTTCAGATCCTTTATTTCGGAATGTTCGCTGGATTGGTTGCCGGTCTTGGCATCAATGGAAATCTGAAACAGATGTGTCGTGTTGAACACTTTGCTTCCAGTGCCTCGGTGGCTCCGGTGGCACTCTTTGCGATAGCCAACGCGGCAGGAAGGATCACCTGGGGGGCACTTTTTGACAGGACTTCTCCATCCTTGATCCTCCGACTCAATCTCTTGAGCCAGGCCACCGTTCTGCTGCTGGCACACTGGATTCTGGGAAACGCATCAGGACTGACAGTCTTCGCACTCCTGACCGGATTTAACTATGGCGGTGTCCTCGTCCTTTACGCTTCGTCAGTGGCACATATTTGGGGGCCTCAACGAGTTGGACAGGTCTACAGCTGGGTCTTCTCGGCAAACATCTTCGCATCACAAGCTCCGTTTGTTATGGGTCTCGGATACGACGCAATGGGCAGTTTCACCGTTCCACTGCTGGTTGTGTCAGCGCTGCTTCTGACAGCGTTTGTCTTGGCAAGCCAAATCAGGAACACCTTGACAAAAGTGTCACAACATCAGTGAGTAAAGACAAGACCTGGTTCTTCGTTGGACAGATTTCACCCGAAGGAGATCAGTCGGAAGAACTACCTTCATTGCTCACAGAGAAGAATGTCTCTCTCATGTTATGAAGCATCCCGCGTGTGATCTCAACGCCAATTTTCCTGCGAAATGCGCAAAGCAAGGCACCCACAACCGGTGGCATTTTCGGCCCGATCACGTCCGCGATCTCGGCAGAAGCAAGAATTCGAGTCCGAGTCAGCATGAAGTATTCGGGATTGGCACTGAAGACCCCACCACAAAGGACAACATTTGTTGTGGCGGGAAGCTGCATCCTCTTGACGACAATCTCAACACCCAGAGCCAGTTCCGCTGAATGGTGCTTGACAATCTCCTCGGCACCCGGATCTCCCAGACGGTAGGCCTCAAAGACGTGAGCCGCGAGTCCTGCAACAACCGGTTTCTTGACGCCTTCCTGCGCAGACCAGACGACCAGCGACTCAGGCTTCTCGAGATTCAGAGCACGCAAGACCAACTGAGTGACTTTGGTCGGTTGATGTCTGCCATCATGCGCCCGCATGATAAGCCTCAGGCCATCACTTCCAATCTTGTACCCACTCCCCTCATCATCCAACACATGTCCCCATCCACCAACTCGATCGACACTTCCTTGTTTGTCCATTCCGAAGATGATGGAACCAGTTCCTGAGATGACAATGACACCATGATCCGTCAACGCCCCACCCATGAGAGCGATGACAGCATCATTGACAATAACGGTCTTCTGCAGGATGCCCAGTTTGACCATGATGGCTTCCATACGCGCCATATCATCCGGCCTTCCGACACCGGAAAGACCAAAACAAACGGCAGCAAGATCCTCACGAGATGCCGCCTGAGTTAACAGCAGTTGCTCGATGAGAGTCTGAAATACCTGCTCCGTTTTCTCCAACCCTACGAGATGGTAGTTCGAAGAGGGAGCCGTCCGAGTTGTCAGAACGTTTCCTTCAAGATCCGCAATGGCAGCACTTGTCTTAGTGCCACCGCCATCCACGCCGATGATGTACTTGCTCACAATACCTCTCCTCGTCTGTATATCGCCCGCTAAGCCTTCCTAGGTCACCAGAATAGCACGTTGAGGAAAGCAGGCCGTGTCACTCAACTACTGGCGATCCCGATAGACCGCCCTATCTGAGAATACCGAAACGCTACTGCCCCAAAACCTTCTTCTCACCCCTTGCGATTTCAATCTTCAATTTCAGTTCATCAATCTCAGTCTGTAGGGTGTCGGACTGTTCATCCAATTTGCTCATCTGCCGTTCGTGCTCATAGGTCTGACGATTGACTTCCTTTTGATACTCCTCCTGGAGTTTCACGATGTCACCACGAACTTTGGTTTTACCTGACTGCCAGTTGCTCAAGAGCAAGAGCACGATCATCACACCAACGATCGTTCCCAGAAGTGCAAACACTTTCCACGAGAACGAAAAATGCGGCTCATTCTTCTTTCGTTTTCCAACGATTCTCTTGGTCTTTGAGGCGCTGTTTTTTGTCTTTCGAGTCGAAGCCATAAGCCCTCTTCCGCAATGCCAAGTCTCTAAAATCTAGGCATTCTATACCATTGTCATGCCGGAGTGTCCAGCTCGCCGCTTGAACTCAGTTGTTCTCCCTATGCCGTGACAGAAGCGCTTCCGCGTGATGTGCCCGACCCGTCGCGCGGAGCCTCTCACAATAGCTCTTGAGATAACCCCTTGTGTGCAGAGGTCCTCCCTCACGGATCACCGTCCACAGTGGATCCACCTCTTGGCTGGAGCTCTTCATCATATCGGCCGTCCACTCATGAAGCAATGCCAGAGCCTTGTTCACTACTTCAGGGTAAGACTCCGCCAAGTTGCACGTCTCGTGCGGATCCTCATCCACGTTGAACAGCATGATCGGCGGGAAGTCCTTCAAACCGTCATGGTAACTCCGTATCATAATCCACGGGCCAAAACGTACCGACCTCTGACAACTCCATGCACATTGGCTGACAACAAGAAACTCCCGCCCCGCAGACTGTCCGCTCGTTATCGTTTCCGCAAAACTCTGTCCATCCCAGACTTCCGGTGCCGGAACCTTGAGCATCTCGGCCAAGGTCGGAGGAAGATCAAGATTGTAGTGCAACCCCTTGTCTACAATGTTGCTCTTCATGCCTGGCCAGCGGATAATCAAGGGAACGCGTGAAGTGATATGGTCTGCAGTGTGATGATCTCCATAGATGTTCAGCTCGCCCTGGTTCTCACCGTGGTCAGAACTGACGATGATGACCGTATCATCCAAGACCCTTTTCTCATTCAGAAGATCAAGGATTCTGCCAATGTGGCTGTCCATGTAGTGAATCCCTAGATCGTATCCATCAATCCAGCGGCGATAGTCTTCCATTGTTCGGATCTCTGTGGGCACTCTCGGATGCGGTGCTTTCTCACCACCCCATGAAATCGGTTCCCGAGCACTGTGCGGTCCATACCCATCCCAGTTCTTCTTGAGAATTTCCTCAGTATGCCAGGAGGGTGGGGGATCGTTTGCGAATGGGTTTCCGTACTCGGTTGGCGTGGTATAGGGAGTATGCGGATCCCAGAAGTTGATCTGAAGAAACCAGTTGTCTTTCTCCCCGTTTCTTGAAATCCAATCCAAAGCAGCCGGGGTAATCTCATGAGCTCTTTCGAGACCGCTTCGCCCTGTGTTGATCATCTCATTGAACCCAGAGCAGAACCACCAGGCGGAATGGCGCTCTGCAAATGGACTCACGGAGACAGTGTGAAATCCCGCTTTCCGCAGCAGGCTCATCCAACTCGTATGATAGGCATCTGTCTTGAATCCTCGGCTTTTGCCCTGGATGAATGGGTCGGCGGCTGTTCCGCCATGGTTTACCACTCCGGTATGGATGCCGAACTGACCTGAGAACAACGCAGAGCGAGATGGGAGGCAGGGCGCATCACTGGCGTAGTAGTTCTCAAAGCGAATTCCTTCAGATGCCAAACGATCCAGATTCGGTGACGTTTTTCGATGGTATCCATAGCATCCAAGGTGATCCGGTCGTAGCGTGTCCAAGTCCAAGTACAAAATCCGCATGGTTTAGTCCTCCTGAGTGAATTCCACCACACAATTCCGAAAAGTTAATGCCTTGGAATCCCCCTGTCAACTCCCATGAGTCAGTCATGCTGGATGGACGACTGCACTGTCGGTCAAGATTACGAACTTGCACGCAGTCATGGCTATGTCTTATCATCCGAGAAGATATTCACAAAGGAGACTATCATGGGTCAGGCAGAACGATACACGGTTTCCATGGATGGCCGCCTCTTGGCCAAATTCGATGCGCTGAGCCAGAAACGTGGCTACGGGAACCGCTCTGAGGCAATCAGAGATCTCATCCGCGCCGCTCTTGTCGAACAGCAGTGGGAAGATGAGTCAGGCAAGGTCGCCGCCACAGTGACTCTGGTCTACGATCATCATAGCCACGAGGTTGCGGATCGGTTGACGCACATGCAGCACCACCACTCAAATGTCGTGGTCGCAACCACCCATGTTCATCTGGACAACAACAACTGCTTGGAAGTGGTCATCCTGCGAGGTCAGTGCAAAGAAGTCAGAAGCCTTGCTGAGAAACTCATTGCACTCAAAGGGATCAAACACGGCAAGGCAACATGGACAACCGAAGGCCACGAGATCTGGTAGACTCGGCTTGCTCAAGAGCACGTTTCGTCGGCGCTTCAGTCCTCGGCAACCCTTATTGAGAGTTCTTCGAGCTGCTGTGGATCAACGGTTGTGGGAGCCTGTGTCATCAGACATATACCCTTTTGCGTTTTCGGAAACGCAATGACTTCGCGGATGTTTTCGCACCCGGCCAACATCATCACGAGCCGGTCGAATCCAACGGCAAGACCTGCGTGAGGCGGAGCACCATATCGAAACGCTTCCAGAAAGAATCCGAATCTCAGTTGTGCTTGCTCCCGCGAAATGCCCAGCATGTCAAAGATTCGTTGCTGAAGATCTCTGCGATGGATACGGACACTGCCTCCTCCCACCTCAGAGCCATTCAGAACCAAATCGTAAGCTCTCGATCGAATCGCGAGGGGATTTGTTTCAAAGAGATCCAGATCCTCTTCATAGGGCGATGTGAAAGGATGATGGCATGGAGTCAGTTCTCCCTGTTCATCCAGATCGAAAAGCGGGAAATCCACAACCCAAAGCATGTCGTATTGGTCTTTCGGAATCAGGTTCAACTTGTTGGCAACGTGAAGCCTGAGTCGCCCCAGAACATCCCAGGTAACTCGAGTGCTGTCCGCAACAAAGGCAATCAAGTCACCTGGCTGCGCCTGAAAACGCTGGGATATCTCGCTCAGCAGTTCCGGAGAAAAGAATTTCGCAATACTGCCTTCAAGCCCCTTCTCAGTGACCTTGAAGTACGCCATACCCTTGGCTCCAAACTGCTGACAGAAGGCGATCAGATCATCAATCTCTTTTCGGGAAAAAGTCCCACCACAACCCTTCAGGTTGATACCAGACACCAGCCCCTTTGAATCTACAACATCGCGAAAGACCTTGAACTCACATCTTCCTGCAATATCGTTGATGCTACCAAGTTCCAGACCAAAACGTGTATCGGGTTTGTCAGAGCCAAATCGAGACATCGCCTCAGAATAGGGAAGCCTGCGCAAAGGAACGGGAATCTCGACACCAATAGTCTCCCTGAGGATAGTGGTGATGAGCCCCTCAACCAGAGTGCAAACCTCATCCACTCCAGAGAACGACATCTCCAAGTCTATCTGAGTGAACTCCTGCTGCCGATCTCCCCTGAGGTCTTCATCTCGAAAGCACTTCACAATCTGGAAATATCGGTCAAGCCCGGAAACCATGAACAGCTGCTTGAACAACTGCGGTGACTGAGGCAACGCGTAGAACGTCCCTGGCGAAAAACGACAGGGCACAAGAAAGTCGCGTGCCCCTTCAGGCGTGCTCTTGGCAAGTACCGGCGTCTCGATCTCCAGAAAACCCTGTCGGTCGAGATATCTTCGAGTGATCTGGTATGCCTGGTGCCTCAACTTGAACCGCCTCTGCATCTCAGGACGTCTCAAATCCAGGTACCGATACTTCAGCCTGACTTCCTCGGAAGCATCAAGATCATCCTCGATGATCATCGGGAGTGGATCCGCCACGTTGAGGATCTCCAGGCGGCTCGCCATAACCTCGATCTCCCCTGTCTCCATCTTTGGGTTGATCGTATCTTCCGTGCGTGCCTCAACAAGGCCTTCAACACTTAGAACAAACTCGTTCCTGACCTTCTCTGCCACTTGGAATGATTCCATACTCTTCTCGGGATTGCAGACAACCTGGCATACTCCGCTCGTGTCCCGCAAATCAATAAAAAGCACACCACCGTGGTCTCGAATCCGCCAAGCCCAACCACTCAGTTTGACCGTGCTGCCGATATCCTGTCTTCTCAGCGTTCCTGCATAAGTCCGTTCCAAGATGACCTGCCTCCAGCCTCGATAAACCTCAAGAAGAGAACCCAATTTTGCGGAGTTCTCTTCCCTTCATGTTCTCTGTCGGGGTGAGTCCTTCTTGCCAGAAACGGGGACTCGATTCGCCCTATGAAGGATGTATTTCTTCACGGGCAGTCTATTCTGTCAAGCGGAAAGGTGTCTTTACCTCAAAAAAGCGTCAAATCCGCTCGATCATCGCGGGGCTTCTGCCAGTCTCACTTCACTTCCTGCCATGAAGGAGTAGAGAGAACCGTCACTGACATGGAACCGGAGACGAATCGGTGAAGTTGTCGCCGGAAGGCTCGAACTCCCGTTCCATCGAACCGTGCTGTTCGGGCAGTCTCCCGTCAGGGCAACACAGTCCGCCAAGCCATATCCTGGCACAGTGGCACCTTCCTCATCAAGAACTTCTACTCGAAGGCAGCCTGCCGGACTATGACTCCGGAAATTGGCGTAAAGTTTCCCTGCGTATCCAACAAGCGATTTGGTTGTGACCACACCAATCGCACCCTTGGCGTCCAGAGAAGCAAATCCATCTTTGCGCATCGTTGCAAGACCGATCGCGGAGACCCAGTCTTTGGAAGCGGAATAGTGAGTACCGAGGGTGCCCCCATAGTAGAGTTTGATCTGGTTGCTTTCGACCAGGGGATGGTTAGTGGTACAGATCATCCCAGAATCCCAGGTACCCTCTGCTCCCAAGGGCAGAATCGCCGGTCTCAAGCCATCCTCAGCGGGCGCAATCCGATCCCAATGCTTGCCATCCCGGCTGCTTGCCAACTCCACATAGATCACCCCATCCATGTAACCCTCAGGATCAGCAGGGGTCGGATAGGAACGATAGAGCCACAGAAAACCCAGATACATCGTCTCATAGGGAAATGCGCAGAAACCATAGAATTGAGTACGCGCCGGCGGGGTTGCCCAGCGATCATCAATTTCATCAGGTTCGATAATCAACTCCGGATCAGGCCACTGAAGTGGATCACTTGTTGAAGTAAAACCGACCGAACGCCTCTTGAGATCCCTGACGACACTTCCCAGCTTCACATAACCGCAATACTGTTTTGTTCGAGGATCCCAGCAGAAATTCCCGACATCGCCACCCTTGGTCAACACGGGATTGTTCGGAACATCCGTCCAGTGAATCCCATCGGGAGACCAAGTGAGGTAGTAACCATCACTGCTCCAGTTCATCATCATATACTGCCGTTGGGGTGATGACTCCCACGGCGTATGAATGACTGACTGGATATGATCCCTTGGATTACGACGGATGTAGATATTGTTCTCTTTGGAGCCTTCGAATTCAACGATCCCTAGGGACGGCTTCGTCCATTGGAGCCCATCCGGGCTTGTTGCATACAGGAGGCGATACAGGTCGTCCCCCTTCTTTTCTGGCAATGCGTGATACCACATGCGGTAACCTTTTCCGGATTCGAGAGGCAGGACAGTTCCGTAAACGAAGATGTTTCTGCCCTCCCATGGTTTGTCTGCGTTCATGACAGGATTTGCCGTGTGTTTCTCAAAGGCGTGGTAGACTCTTTGGATGTTTGTCACACTCTCGATGAGGTAGTCGTCCACAAACAGTTGCCAAGGTCCCGTCAAGTCGTTCAGCGATCTCTGCGCCTCAGCCCGAGTCGAAACCGCGGTCAAACAGAGCCCCAGAATCACAACAAGAGACACGAAACGAAAAAACGCCAGCATCATCTCCTACTCCCCTCTGAAAAACGCCGATTGCACTCCATTGTGCAGTGAGTTGGCTCCCCCGCATCATTGGACAAGAACGTTTCAATCAGCAGTCGCAAAAAGACTCGTCTTTTCTCCCGCCATGAATGAATACAGCGCTCCATCGCTGATGTGCATCCTCAGACGAATCGGGGATTCAGACTTCGGCAGAGCGTCTTCATTCCTCCAACGCACAGCAGCATTCGGATAATCGCCGTTGAGAGGCACACACTCGGCGATTCCATATCCCGGCAGCACCCTTCCCTCTTTATCAAGCACTTCTACTCGAAGCCAACCTGCTGGATCATGACTCCGGAAATTGACGTGAAGTTTCCCTTTATATCCAACAAGCGCTTTGGTTGTGACCATGCCAATCGTACCCTTGGCGTCCAAGGAGGCAAATCCATCCTTGCGCAACGTCGCAAGGCCAACAGATGACACCCAGTCCTTCGAGGGTGCATAGTGTGTCCCAACGCATCCACCATAGTACAGTCTGATCTGATCCTTCTCGACCAAAGGATGGTTGGTCGTGAAAATCATCCCGGAATCCCAGGCACCCTCAGCACCCAAAGGAATAATCGCCGGTCTCAAGCCATCCTCAGCGGGGGCGATTCGATCCCAACGCTTTCCATCTCGACTAGTTGCCAACTCCACATAGATCACCCCATCCATATAACCCTCAGGGTCAGCGGGCGTCGGATAGGAACGGTAGAGCCAAAGAAAACCCAGATACATCGTCTCATAGGGAAATGCACAGAAACCATAGAATTGGGTGCGCGCCGGCGGAGTTGCCCAGCGATCATCTATTTCGTCTGGTTCGATAATCAGTTCTGGATCAGGCCACTGAAGTGGATCGCCTGTCGAAGTGAAGGCGACAGAACGCCTCTTGAGGTCTCTGACAACGCTTCCCATCTTCACGTAGCCATAGTACTGTTTGGTTCGAGGATCCCAGCAGAAATTCCCAACATCGCCACCCTTCGTCAACACAGGATTATTCGGTACATCCGTCCAGTGAATCCCATCGGGAGACCAAGTGAGATAGTAACCATCTATACTCCAGTTCATCATCATATACTGCCGTTGGGGTGATGACTCCCACGGCGTATGAATGACTGACTGGATGTGGTCTCTCGGATTGCGGCGGATGTATATGTTGTTGTCCTTGGAACCTTCGTATTCAATGATGCCCAGGGATGGCTTTTCCCAACTCACGCCGTCCTTGCTGGTGGCGTACAGCAACCGATACGGGTCGTCACCCTTCTTCTCTGGCAGTCCGTGATACCACATCCGGTAACCCTTTCCCGACTCCTCAGGAAGAACAGTCCCATAGACGTAGATGTTCCTGCCCTCCCAGGGCTTGTCTGCCTTCATCACCGGATTGCCTGCGTGCTTTTCAAAGGCATGATAGACTCTCTTGACGTTCGTGGAACTCTCAACAAGATAGTCGTCTACGAAAAGTTGCCAGGCTCCAGTCAGGTCATTGAGTGACCGTTGAGCCTCTGCCCGAGTGCTGACTCCCATCCACAGACAAACACCCAGCGACAGACATAGAGAGAATCGTAACAGAGTCATATCTTTCTCCTTTACCGAACAGCCCTTTCAGACCCGACCTTCGCAGAAAACAGCAAAAGTCATTGGAACGTTGGTATCTTATGGAGTTTGACCGCACACTGCAAGTCCTTATTCATGCGATCTGCGTTTTCATCGTCGTCTGCAAACTCCTTGGTGAACTTGACAAATCTCTCTCATTTCAATATCACTCAGCACAGATTGGATCGAGGACAGAAAAGGATTCTCTGATGCGGATAGCTGGCGTCGGGCTTGACCTTGTTGACGTAGAACGAGTTCGAAACTGCCTTGAGAGATATGGCGAACGGTTCAAAGGAAGAGTTTTCACTGAAAAAGAAGTTGCATACTGTGATCGGTATCGGTATAGTTACGAAAATTATGCTTCGCGCTTTGCAGCCAAGGAAGCAACACTAAAAGCTCTTGGCATCGGAAAGTCACGAGGTGTTGCTTGGACGGATGTCGAAGTGACTCGAAATCCGGGTGAAGCGCCCAAGATATTGCTTCATGGCAAAGCGGCGGAGATTGCGGAAAATCTGGCAATAGTTCGGCTTCATGTTTCGTTGGCACACGAAAGAGACATTGCACAAGCGATAGTGATCGCCGAACAGAACGAATAACAAACCGGTGGGGCTGTAGCTCAGCTGGGAGAGCGTCTGAATGGCATTCAGAAGGCCAGGGGTTCGATCCCCCTCAGCTCCACCAGAAAAAGACCTTAAAATCGGCCACTCGCGAACGGACGCAGTGGCCGATTCCCTTTCAAGTTAGTGGCAAGTACCACGGATTTCGCCAGAAGTCGGTTCCCGGATTGAGTGAAAGCGTGGCTGCGGACTGTGTTTCTCTTTCACGACTGCGGGACCTCGCTGCCACAGACCACTTAGCTCGGAACCAAGGTTCTCCACTCCTTAGACTCAACCAGCGTCTTCCCTGCAGTTGTAACAAGGACATCCAGCCCGTTATCAGGAACAATTCGGGAACGATACCGCGTACCCAAAAAGGCTCCCGGCGTTTCAGTAGTTCTGCTTCGCTTCTCGAGTGAAGTCACTGCGCCGTTCTGAAGGCAGAAGACCCGCGATGGGTTAAAACGTCGAGCTGGATGCCCACCTTCCGAAGCCCGTTGTGTTTTAGCAAAGTCAATATGTCCCTAAAGTGCAAACTAGTCCTCGACTTGACGGATTCCGCGTCATATCTGAATATGCTGCTGGCATGGCGTGGCCAATTCAGGGCGCTTTGAGGTCATATGAACGATCACAATTGGCTGGACATTACCGTCCCTATCGCGGAAAACATGGCGTATTGGCAAGGCGATCCGCCTGTGCGCGTGGAGCGTCTGTCGCGTATTGAAGAGGGAGACTCGTGCAACATGACGCTCTTGTCCTTTACTGCGCACACGGGAACGCATCTGGACGCGCCTCTGCATTTTCTCCGCTCTGGTTGCAGCATGGATTCAATGCCCCCGTCATTGATGGTTGGACAGGCACATGTGCTCTCAACTGGAGATGCCAAGCACATCTCCGTGGATCAGTTGCAGAGCGTGAATATCCGATCCGGTGAGCGCATTCTCTTCAGAACCTCTAACTCGAACACTCCCTGGTGGACAGAGAAGTTTCGAACCGCCTATGTCCATCTGACCCCATCCGCAGCTCACTATCTTGCGGATAGGAACGTCGCATTGGTCGGTATAGACTATCTCTCTGTCGGGTCGCCCGGTGATCAGGGGGAAGAGACACACCGGATTCTCGCTGAGGCGGGCATTTGGGTTCTGGAGGGGCTGAATCTGAAGGATGTCTCACCGGGGCAGTATGAGATGGTTTGTCTTCCCATGCGGATCCAGGCAGCCGAGGGAGCTCCCTGTCGTGCCTTAATCCGTCCCTGCAATTCGAGGAGAAATGTACCATGAAAGTGCGCATCGCCATCATCGGAGCCGGTACATTTGGAGAAGTTCATCTTCAGACCTTTTCGCAGATGCAGCGAGACGGTCGCTGTGAACTTGTCGGTATGGCTGATCTGAACGAGAGCCTTCTCGCCAAAAGAGCGTCGGAGTTTTCCGTGCCAACATACACGGATTACCGGCGGATGATCTCCGAAACGCGACCGGATGGGATTACCGTGGTCACACCCGATCACACGCACCGCCAAATCGTGTTGGATGGGCTCGAAGCGGGTTGTCACGTTTTGGTTGAGAAACCGATGGACGTGACGGTTGAAGGCTGCCAGGAGATGGTCAATCTCGCCAGAGAGCGCTCCAGGCTTCTGCAGGTGGACTTTCACAAACGATTTGACCCTTACCATATCGCGATGAAAGAAGCGGTCGCGCAGGGCAAGATCGGAGAGCCTCTGTACGGCTATGCCTGCATGGAAGATCGAATCGAAGTGCCACGCGATTGGTGGCCTCTGTGGGTGTCCCAGTCATCACCCGCCTGGTTTCTCGGATCGCATTTCATTGATCTCTTTCGGTGGGTCATCGGAGGCAAGAAAGGTATCCGCGTCTATGCTTCGGGCGCCAAGAAGAAGCTCCCTTCGCTGGGAATTGATGCCTTTGACTGTGTTCAGGCAAAGATAGACTTCGAA
>JAKQFZ010000462.1 GCA_029558215.1 Candidatus Omnitrophota bacterium | reverse complement strand
TCGTGATTCAGCAATGAAAGGACTGTACTTGTTCTCCGTTCTTTCTATAGGCTTTGCGCTGGGAAGCAATCTCGGCTTTGCATGGGCCAGATATCGAGAGATCCAATACGCGCTATGGCCACCTGAAGGGTGGGCATTGCTGACACTGACGCTTGCTTTCTTTTTCTTGCTGATTGTGCTGACTGCAAAGAAGGCTCATCGAAGAGGAATGCTCAAACTCATCCGTCTATCAGAGTATCTGTTGAGCTTTGGAGCGGGGCTTGTCTTGGGCACATTGTTTGGTGTATGGATGTGGATGTTCTTTTGGGCAGGCTTCTGGGTACCGAAAGGGAAATGAGTCGTGGATACTGTGATTGCGACTGTCCGGTAGCGAGTGGCCCGGTTTCCCCCGAAACCGGGATCCTGGGTTGATGAGAACCCAGATTGAGAACTGGGATAGTCCTTCGGAGCAAAGATGGTGGAACTCGGAGACAGGTTGCAGCGTTCAGCGCACATGACAAGACAACTGATGGGTCACGACCCATCCTACCCGGCGTTCCCAGATGAACCCCTTCTCTCTCCGCGAGAAGGCAGGGATGAGGGGCATCGGAGCGGGAAAATCTTGCTCCCGAATTCTGAGATATCAAATTTGAGATCTCAAATCGGAATACCTGAGTGCTCATACCTCATCGCTCATTTCCGATTCGGGTTGAACACTTTGGGCGAAATACGGTATATTTGAGAAGACGTTGCAAGACGGGGTTTGTAGATGAGAAATCTTGATGAATATGATGTTGGCTGGCTGGATTTGGAGGTTCGTAGTGTGCCCTTAAGGGCATATTCCGAGAAACGCCTTACGGCGTCACTACAAACCGAATCCGACTGGAACTCAGTCAGCACGAACAACTCCTGGCTGAAAACCGACGGCATCGGGATCATCTTCAGCCACCGGCGATTCCGACTTCCAGATAGACCTCATCCGCCTGTCGAACTCGATGACGAAGATGTTCTATGCGCTGACGCTACGAAGGGAAAGCACAATTGTGGCGAGATACTCTCTCGGTGCAACGGTCTTTGGGCTCTTGGCTGAGCATCCTTGGTATGATAAGCGAGGAAGTGTTCTTGGGTACTCGGACAAGGATGGAAATTGCGCCACTGTCTACAATCAGGATGTCTTTGGCAACGTTATCAGCTGCATCTACAGCGGCGAATGGGCATCTGTGTTTGGAAGCCCGCATTTGATGGGACAGGATTACGACAGCGATGCCGACTGCTATGTTACTGATGCAGGAAGTCCCTATATTCCGCAGACAGGACGATTTGCTTCGTCGTCTTTTGACCAGCCACCCTACGACTACATCGGAAACCCGGTTCCGCCGGACACGGACAGCTGCTACAACCAAGTTGCGGACGACGCAATCTGTCCGCCTGGACAGAAGGAAATATGGAAGTGCAAGCGTCCAAAAGAAGGCGCGCCCGGCTACATAGGCCCGATTCTTCGTCATGACTACATTTGCTGCAACCAGCCAGATGCGAACGGGAAGGCAGAGGGATGCTATGCACACTTCCCCCACGCAAAGACACCTGGGAAGGATATGCCCAAAGAGCCCGTATTCGGGGGGCGATGTGCGAAGTACTGCGTTCCTGAGGAGCGTCGGGAGGGATGCTGCGAGAATCCCACAGTTCCCAAGCCGTACCATCCCGTATTCTACGACTGTCAGACATACGCGAGGCATTGTACGTTGACCTGTGGTAGTGTACCCAGTGATCGAAATCGAAACAGAACTCACTAGAAAGGGTTTCATGCTCCGCAGGAGGTCCATCATGAGGGCATATCTATATTATCTTGCAGTGCTTCTACTCGCATGTCAGGGTTGTATACTTTGGCATACAAGGATGCAGTATTTTGACTTTCCCTATCGATCAAGTGACGTAATTGGGCTTGAGACGGCAAGAGGATACGTGTTTGAGGTCACCAATGCTTTGGGTCACGCACCAGACGATATCATCATATATCAAGAATTCAACTATCCGCTTGGCTCAGACCGATGGACGTTCTACGGTCGCAGAAAGACACCATCAGGACGGCCTCCACGATACTATCCTTTTCAGGCTGAAGTTCTATTTGGAGAGAGAATCGAGGTGCACTTCAACTATGGACACTGAGTTCTTCGGAACTACGACAGCGTGTAGACCCGTTCCCCCCGAAACCGGGGATCCTGGGTTGAGGAGAATCCAGATTGAGAACTGGGATAGTCCTTCGGAGCAAAGATGGTGGAACTCGGAAACAGGTTGCAGCGTTTGGCGCATATTAACAAGACAACTGATGGGTCACGACCCATCCTCACCATCCTCAATCAGATGGTCAAGGACAACACGCTCTGGGGAAACAATATTGCTTGACTTTCAAGGCAGTCGCTACCCGGCTCCCTCAGGAACCTTGCAGCAGGGATCTCGCTATGGTACATTAAGAGAGTTCTTGAAGGAGGCTCTTTATGTTTAAAGCGATTGTCTGCCTGCTGTTGGTAATAGGAGCACTATGTTTTCTGTCGTCGTTGGGCGAGGACACATCCGAGTCCGACAGGGTAGATCCCGTAACTCAGAAGTCGGCCTCCCCGGTCCAGCAGGCCAATTCATACAGTGATGACGAAGAGCCTGCTCTGCCGATACAGCTGGGCCCTATCCCCCAGGGCAAGGAATCTCTCTCTGCCGTTGGCGACTCGTCTTTGGACAGCGCTCAGCCACAGTCTAGAAGCCTTTCCGCCGACGCATACAGAAGTCGGATGTCGTCCAGTGGACAGGATGTGCCCGCATGGAGCTTTGACTCTGTGGAAGCCAAGGAGAAGCAGGCCGTGGAGAGACAGCGCATTGAGGCCTGGCAGCGAAACCAGGAACGCCTGTTGAGAGAGAAGGAAGCTCAAGACAAGCGATTCCTGGAGAATGCAACGAAACGCGCCATGAACGTAGGGGATTCTGCAGACCCTGGCGGACAGAGTGCGCCCGACTGGAGCTACAACCACAACGCGGAGGCGATTGTCAGCGAGACTGTTCTCCCCAACTCCCAGGACCCGCTCGGGGACCAGACGCTTCAGAACGGGCAGGAACTGGTGTGGAGGGACTACTCCTTGGGCTGCCGAGCTGTCAGGACGAGCAGAGGGATTGAGATCCAGGTAGTTCAGAACGGTAGCGATATGTTGTCCGTGGAGAAAGCCAGAGCCAGACTGGAATCGGCGCGCCGAGCCTACGGTCAATGGGACTCCACGCGCGTCCCGGGAACGCTTAAAGGCAGAGAGAGGGTAACCAGCCGAGTAAAAGCCGCCAGGGAAAGACAGAGCCGGTGGCGCGACCGCTAGGGGACATCCCAAGTCTTATCAGCGAGGATCCCGGCTTTCTCCGAAACCGGGATCTTGGGTTGAGTGCAACCCAGGCTAGTGCGCCGTCAGAACGAGTTATTTCAGCAGGCTCCGAGCAAAGCGCTGCAGCCTTGCAGCCCCTCATCGCAAGCCGAAGAATCCTCTTTGC